>CALMCS010000088.1 GCA_937862875.1 uncultured Comamonadaceae bacterium | reverse complement strand
GTCTGCGCCATGTTCTACGGCATCCTCTTTGGACTGCCGAGCCTGCGCGTCAAGGGGCTGTACCTCGCCGTTGCGACCTTGGCCGCACAGTTTTTCAGCGATTGGATGTTCCTGCGCATCAAGTGGCTGACCAACTACTCGTCCTCTGGTTCGGTGTCCGTCAGCAAGCTCAACGTCCTCGGCTGGGACATTGAAAGCCCGATTCAAAAGTACCTGTTCTGCCTGGCGTTCGTGATCTTCTTCGCGCTGATCGCCAAGAACCTGGTGCGCAGCGCCGCTGGCCGCGAGTGGATGGCGATCCGCGACATGGACGTGGCGGCCGCCGTGATCGGCATCCGCCCGATGTACGCCAAGCTGAGCGCCTTTGCCGTGAGCTCTTTCATCATCGGCATCGCGGGTGGACTATGGGCCTTCGTCCATCTGGGCGCTTGGGAGCCCGCAGCGTTCTCGGTGGAGATTTCGTTCCGACTGCTCTTCATGGTGATCATCGGCGGCATGGGCTCCATCATGGGCAGCTTCCTGGGCGCAGGCTTCATCGTGCTGCTGCCGATCTTTCTCAGCCAGGCCCTGCCTGGTATCGCGGGCATCTTCGGCGTATCGATTTCCACCGCCACCATCGCCCACATCGAAACCATGATTTTCGGCGGACTGATTGTCTGGTTCCTGATCGTGGAGCCACATGGTCTGAGCAAGCTGTGGTCACTCGCTAAACAGCGTTTGAGGATCTGGCCGTTTCCCCATTGAACGGCAGCACGGAGCGTCAGTAAAAAGAAAAGCACTGAAGAAAAAAGCGCTTTCGACCTTTTGAAAATAACCTGAAGGAGACAACACGATGAAACGCATTCACTCACTACTCGCAGTGGCCCTGGCTGCCGCGGCAACGCTTGCATCGGTCCCGGCTGCGGCGCAGGACAAGCAACAGTTCTTCCCCATGCTGACCTTCCGCACGGGCCCCTACGCCCCCAGCGGAACGCCCTGGGCGAACGGCTTTCTCGACTACTACAAACTGGTCAATCTCAAGGGCGGCATCAACGGCGTGCGCGTGCTCTGGGAAGAATGCGAGACCGGCTACGCCACCGATCGCGGCGTGGAATGCTACGAACGCCTGAAAGACAAGAACGGCGGCGCGACCGTGTTCCAGACCATGTCCACCGGCATCACCTTTGCGCTGACCGAACGCGGCGCAGCCGACAAGGTATCGATCCTCACGCCCGCCTACGGCCTGAGCGAAAGCGCGGACGGTGAAGCCTTCAAATGGAGTTTTCCCATCGGTGGCACGCACTGGGCATCGGCCGATACCCAATTTCAGTACCTTGCACAAAAAGCCGGTGGCGTCGACAAGCTGAAGGGCAAGAAGATCACGCTGCTGTACCACGACAGCCCGTACGGCAAGGAAAGCATCGCTGTCTACACGCAGCGCGCCAAGATGCACGGCTTCGAGTTGATCACCCTGCCCGTCTCGCACCCCGGTGTCGACCAGAAGGCCGCCTGGCTGCAGATTCGCCAGAGCCGTCCCGACTACGTCATGTTGTGGGGTTGGGGCGTGATGAACTCCACCGCGCTGAAGGAAGCCCAATCCACGGGCTATGCACGCAGCAAGATGATCGGCGTATGGCCATCCGGCTCTGATTCCGACGTCAAGGGCGTATCCGGTGCCGAGGGCTACAGCGCGGTGTTGATCTTGCCAGGCCCAGGCGCCAACACCAAGATCGCCAAGGAAGTGCTGGAAAAGCTCCATGCCAAGGGCAACGGCTCGGGTCCGAAGGAAGAAGTCGGCGAAGCGCTGTACATGCGCGGCCTGATGAACGCGATGATTTCGGTGGAAGGTGTCAGGCGCGCCCAGGAGAAATACGGCGCTGGCAAGGTCATGACGCCGGCACAGGCACGCTGGGGTTATGAAAACCTGAACATCGACCATAAGCGCCTGGAAGAACTGGGCATCGCAGACATCATGCGACCCATCTCCACCACCTGCAAGGACCACATGGGCCCGTCGTTCGCTCGCGCCTACACATGGGACGGTACCAAGTGGAACACCAGTTCCGACTGGCTGGAAGCCGACCAGAAGGTGCTCGGCCCGCTGCTCAAGGTCGCGTCGGACAAGTACCTGGCCGACAAGAAGCTGACCCGTCGTACGGCCGAAGACTGCAATTCGTAATTTCGTCCGACCTGATCCGACCTGATCGTTTGATTGAATGAACGCGCGAGGAGTTGGGCTTCAAAGCCCGCCTCCTCCGCGGACGCCATGGAATTCGCTGCATGAAAAACACTGTTCTGAACGTCAACGGCATCGAGGTGATCTACAACCACGTGATCCTGGTGCTCAAGGGCGTGTCGTTGACACTCGACGAAGGCCAGGTGGTCGCCATTCTGGGCGGCAACGGCGCGGGCAAAACCACGACGCTGCGGGCCATCTCCAACCTGCTCAAAGGCGAGCGCGGCGAAGTCACCAAGGGCAGCATCGAATTGCGCGGCGAACGCATCGACAGCCTGTCCCCGGCAGAACTGGTGCAACGCGGCGTCGTTCAGGTCATGGAAGGCAGACATTGCTTTGCCCACCTCACCATCGAAGAAAATCTGCTGACCGGC
>CALMCS010000087.1 GCA_937862875.1 uncultured Comamonadaceae bacterium | reverse complement strand
GCGAGCGCGCGCATGGTGTCGAGCGCGGCGGGCGCAACTCTGCCCGGCGGCTGGCGATGCTCGACGCGATGCACCGGCAGGCCGCGGGTTGCGGCGCGCGGATAGGCCTCGATGGCCGGCACGTCGGTGCCCAGCACGCATATGCCGGCATGGTCCTGGAACAGGTCGCGCAGCGCCTGCTGGATCATCCGTGCATTCGCGGACACGGGGTGGACGCGATTGATGAGCAGGTGCAGGGATGGCGGTTCGATGCCGAGGTGCCGGTATGGCGCGATGTCCTCCAGCAACTGCATGGTGCCGCGTCGCAGTTCGCGGGCAGCGAGAATTTCCGGGGTCACGGGCGACAGCGCCAGGTCAGAGGCGAGCACCGCCATCTCCAACAGCACCGAGCGTGCACCCTGGGTGTCGATCAGCACCAGGTCATAAAGCGGCGCCAGCGCCGGCAGCAGGTGCCGCAGTCTCAGGCGTCCGTCTGGCGCGTGCAGTAGCAACGTGTTCAGTTCACCCCGGTGATCGTTCGAGAGCACCAGGTCCAGGCCCGCGATGATGGTGCGGGACACCAACTGATCGAGGGCGCGTTCGTTGAACGCCAGCAACTCATAGATACCGCCGGCAGCGCGGTGTGCCAGCTCGTAATAGGACGACAAGGTCGGCTGCACGTCGAGATCGAGCAGCAGCACACGCAGCCCCGCGTCCGCGGCGAGGCCGCCGAGGTTGGCGGCCGTAGTCGTCTTGCCTACGCCGCCTTTCGTTGAAATGATGGATACGACCTGCATGGCGCTCTCCGTTTGGCGATGGGAAAATCGAGGGGGAGCGGGTCAGGTCCGGTTGTTGAGGCGTTCGGCGATCCACTGGTCGATCTCGACCGAATCCCAGCCCACGGCGCGCACGCCCAGGCGCAACGCCTGCGGAAACTGGCGCTTCTTCATCAGGTTGTAGATGTGGGCGCGTTTGAAGCCGGACTTCGCTTCAACTTCATCGAGCCGCAGGATGCGGCGCTCGTGCGGTGGCAGTACAGGTATTTGCGACATGGCGGTCACTCCTGAACGCTCAGTGGCGTTTGTTGGCGTGACCTCTATTCAATAGACATGGCTGCGGAAAAACATTGCAAATGCAATCTCCGCGACTGCACATACAAGATGGAAGAATTCACGCGGCTGCGCTACGGACATTCTTCCTGGCATTGGCGAACTTGCCGTTCAAGGTTCGCTCCGTGATGCCCATGGTGCCGCCATAGTGGGCGAGCAATGCAGTGACGATGGCCTCCTGCGTCTTGAAGCTGGAGTACGGCACGCCCGCTGGAGATTGGCCCAGCATCAACGTCAGCATGCCGCCGATGATGTTCAGGTATGTGGTCTCTGCTCGATCACTGATCGCGCACTGCTGGGACGCGAGGAGCACGGCGGACTGCTTGAGCAAGACTTCGTGCTGCGCTTGCAGTTCGCGCATCTCACGCCGGCTATGGTCCAGCGCGGCCTGCAGCGCCAGCCGTTCCAGCAGGAGCGCCTGTCCTGTTTCGAGGGTGATGAAGGGATGGGCCATGCGCTCGCCACGGCTGAACAGGAATCCCGGCCGATGCTCGGGATAGTGGGTGCGCATCCAGCGCTTCAGATCGACATGGCGGACGGTCAGATCGGGTGAACTCACCAGTTCGGGGTCATTGATCGTGATCCCGTCCTTGCCGAAGGGCAGCTCCGAGTTGAGGATGCCGTCGTAGATGCGTTCCGAGTACAGCCGACACTCGTTCCATCGAGGGCAGTCCAACATCTGCGGCAGGCACCGCGGTGATGCGATCGACGCGAGAATCGATGCCTTGTACCGCAGCAATCCAGCCCACCGTATGGCAGCTTCGATGGGACGATAGAACACCTTTGATAGTGGTGGCTCCTTGTGCATGCTTTCGTCTCCTTTCGGAAGCGCTACATCACCGGCTCCTTTCTTGCCCTGCCAAGGGCTGTTGTGTCGTTATGGCCTGCGGCGAGTGCCAGGGACGATGCCCTGAACGTGGGGGCGGGTGGAATCATTTGCACCCGCCGCAGATGGCCTTGTCTTGTTGATCTGCAAGAATTGTCGGTTGCCGGCCCATCGAGCGACGATAAAAAAGCAGGCTCGATATTGGCGCTCACGCTGCCAGCGTCAGGGGTGATGTCAAGCTCATCAAGACCGATTCGATATGGTCTGATATCCCGTCGGTTTCAGAGCGCGCATGGGCAGGCATTTGTCGCCCAATGGGCATGTGAACGGTGAGAAATCGGCGCACGTCATGCTCTTCAGCATGCTGATATATCGACACAGTATCTAGCGATGATGGGATGTGGCTCGTGCGAGGTGGTCGCGGGTTCCTGCAGAAAGTCTCTCACCTAACGAGTAAGGATAGATCGCGGCTTCGCGCGATCTATCCTTACTCGTTAGAACGAAGGCAAGTTTGTCGTCATGTCTTCGTCCGGCGCATCTGGATGTTCCACCCCAGGTGTGTCGAGGATCAACAGCGAAATAGACATGTCGTAACGGTCTGAGAGCACGACCATCTCACGCACGGGCAGCCTGATGGGCCACACGCCTTCGGGGTGCTCTACGCCCAAGCGATAGTCGGCGTTGGAAAGCGCTTGGTCTGGGCTCACAGCGAGCGAGCCCAAAGGCAATTCCATGCCCTCCTGCAGCGTTCCAAACGTGTATTTCTTCGCGCTGCCACTGGCCTTCCACCAGTGCAGCATCCCTTCTCGTCCCATGACGGCGACGGCTGGCTGATCGGTGAACTCCAACCATTTGAGGATTGCGGCCGTGAGAGAGACACCGTAACGGTCGGCGCACTCGCCCAAGAGGTCAAGAGTGATCCGACGCCCACGCACCTGCTGGGTGTAGTCGTCGATCGGCATGAGCAGATACGACGCGAACTGGTCTGCCTCGCGCTCGATCCTGGCCCCGGTGATCCCCAGTGTCGCGCTCTGGGAGCACTGGAACGCCTCCTGCAGCTTGCGATGGAGGACGTAGTGCCCAAACTCGTGCGCAACGGTGAAGTTGGACCGTCCTGGCAGGTCGGGGTGCGGGTGGTACAGCAACGCCCAGACTTTTCGCTCCTTCAGCCAGAACAACCCGCCCTCGAAGCCTTTCAACTCTCGGGCTTGCAACTCCCCAATGGGCGCCTCGGGCGCCACGTTCCTAGACCATTCCTGCGCCAGCGCTCCGGCGTTGATCGGAAACGTTAGTCCGTGGACGGCGCGCCACAGCTTCGCCAGCTTGATTGCCTCGCCCGATGGGGAAAGCCCCTCTTTCAAGACCCGGCCTTCTTGTCCAGGACGCTGAGGATCTCCTGCAACTGCTGCTTCACCCCGTTGTCCAGCGACTGGTACTTGCGGAAGAAGGCCTCGTCGGCCACGTCGATCGAGGGCTCGGCGACGTCGTCATTCATCAAGAACTCGGGCGTCACGCCCAGGACCTTCGCCACCTCATTGATCCGGTCGGCGGACGGGCGGGCCTTTTCCTTGTTCTCCAGTTCCCATACGGATGACTTGGACGCACCGATCTGCTCGGCGAACTGTTCCAGCGTCAAGCCTGCTTTTTTCCGCAATGTGCGGACCTTCTCGCCCAGTGTTGGCATGCTTGTTCGGAGTTCCGATATAAAAAGTACTTGACTCCGGAAGTTCGGGAGTCCACAATTTTTATTGTGATAGTTCCGAACTTTCAGCGCAACCCCGATTTGGTAACACAGCCAGCTGGGAACAAGGAAGTCGGGATGTCGCAATCAACCAACCGATCCTGAAAGGGGACGACCATGAGCAAGACGTTGAAGCCCGGTACGCCGGCACCGAAGTCCGGCCAGTACCAGAACCCGGGCACCGGCAATGAAGTGACCGGCGTGAAGGGCAAGCCGCTGCCGCCGACGCCGCGGCCGGGCCAAGGCTACAAGCTGGTGGACCCCACCAAGCACAAGCGCTGAGCCGGGGAGAGTCCAGGTGCGACAGAAAGCCATCGACAAGAATTTCAAGGAGACCCCGTGATCCGCGAACCTGTGACTCTCCCCCAGCGCCCCCGCATCTCCATGCGGTCGTCGGCGCGTTTCTTCCACTTGGTGGACGTCATCGCTCGGGCCAGTGAGCCTACCGCCACCCAGTTGATGGCCCTGGAGCGCTCCTACAACAGCACCGGCGAGTTCCTCTCGGCATGCCCGGAGCTCCAGGGCGATCTCATCCAGATCCACGCCCACGGTTCCCGGCAGTTGGGCACCATCGTGCGGCCCCGTGATGGCTCGCGGGAGGGCTTCGACATCGATCTGATCGCGCGCCTGGCGTCCGGGGCGCGTCACAAATACGACGGCGAGCACGGACCAGCCCTGCTGCTCGACCGCCTGCATCGCGTTTTGTCCCGCTACGCCGATGCGCATGGCCTCCGGCTGCGCCGCTGGGAGCGCTGTGCAACGCTGGAGTACGCCGAAGGGATGTGCGCTGACATCGCGCCGGTCATTGACTCCCCGTTGTTGGCCGCGCCTTTCGGCGACACGCACGGCCTCATCCCTGACCGCGAGCTACGGCTTTTTGACTCGACGAACCCGCGCGGGTACGCGAAGCATTTCGATCTCGCCGCCGCGATCTCGCCGAATTTCACCGGCGCGGTGCGCTTTGCGGAGGCGATGGATTCGGTGACGCGCGCGGAAGTGACGCCGCTGCCTGATGCGCAGGAGGTGTTCGACCGGCTGCTGTGCCGGCTGGTGCAACTGTTGAAGCTGCATCGCAATGTGGCCTTCGGCGTTGCGCGCGGAAGCCAGGACATGGCACCTTCTTCTGTCTTCCTGACGACGCTGGCCGCGATGGCCTACGCGGTAGAGGCGCCGCAGCCGCACGAGAGTCCCTTGGAGTTGCTGCTCGATATCGTGGAACGGATGCCGCTGCACTTCGAGCGGATTTCCCGGTCCGACGGTTCCGAAGAATGGGTCTTGCCCAACCCATCCGCCCCCCGGGACAACCTGGCCGGCGGCATGAATTCTCCGGCTCGACAGGAGGCGTTTTTCTCGTGGCACCACCGCCTGATCGGTGATCTGAAGCGCATCCTGCACGCCATCGAAAACCATGAGGGGATGGATGTCCTGATCAAGGCGCTGGAGGGCGCATTCGGACCTCACTGCGCGGGCGCCATCCAGCAGGACCAGACCCAGCGGCGCCAGACCAGCCGCGTCGCGGGCCGGGTGACGCTGATCTCGTCGGCGGCAGCCGCGCCGGTCAGTGTCGCAGCGCGACCCCATACGTATTTCGGCCGCTGATGACACCTTACCCGGCCCCGCCCATACCGACCTTGGCCCAGCGAGCCATGGAGCTACGCGCTCTGCCTCTCGATGGCGCCCGGATGGTGTTTCTGTCGGGCCGAGCCTTGCGCTATCGATTCCGTCTGGTGCCGAGCGACTTCGGTCGCGTCTACGAGTGCGAACTGCGCCTGACACCCGATTCGCGCCCACCGGAAATGTTCGTGCTGAGTCCTGCCCTGACGACCCTGGCCGACGAGGCTGCGCTGCCCCACGTCTACCCCAACAACGGTCCCGGCACCAAGCTGTGTCTCTGGTGGCCGAAGCAGCGTGAGTGGCTGCCGCAGATGAAGCTGGTCGACACCTACATCGCCTGGACTTCGGAGTGGTTGTGGCACTTCGAAGACTGGTTGATCACAGGCGTGTGGGCCGGCGGCGGCGAGCATCCGCAGCAACGCAGGAAGCGTTGGGCTTGAGACAGCGACGACCGAGATCGCAAAACGGCAGCAATGACGCAAGGAGCAGAGAACAGCATGAATGAAATCGATAAGAAGCAGGTGGAGACGCGCATGCTCAACTTGCTGCGTGCCAGGACGCTGATCTACCGGCGGGCCAAGAATGTCCAGGCGGTGGGCCTGATCATCTCGCTCGTGTTCCCGATCGTCGGCCTGATCGTGTCAGCGCTGCTCCTCCCGTCGAAGCCGTTCATTGCGTTCGCCGCCCTGATGTTCAGTTTCCTGGAGGTTCTGCTTCTCGATCGCTGGCACCGTGCGCAGCTCAAGAACGCAGCGAAGCTGCAGGAGGATTTCGACTGCACGGTGTTGCAGATGGACTGGAACACCTTCCTCGTCGGCAATCGCATTGACCCTGAAGATGTCTTTGCCGACGCATGCAAGAAGCTCAGTGACGAGGACGAGCAACGGCTGATCAACTGGTATCCGCTCGCCGTCAAGGAACTGCCGCTCCATTTGGCAAGGCTGGTGTGCCAGCGCACCAATCTCTGGTACGACAGCGCTTTGCGCAAGCGCTACAGACGCGTTCTGTTGACAGGCTGCGTGGTGCTGATCGCGGGGGCTGGGGTCGTATCACTCGCCATCGATCACACCATGACGACCTTCGTCCTCTCCACGCTGGCTCCGATGACGCCGGTGATCATCTGGGCGCTCAGGGAATGCAACCGGCAGGCCGCGACCATTGAGTTGCTGGACCGTCTAAACGATGAGGTCAAGAAGCTCCTTGATCGCGCACGCAGCGGCGCAACGGAACAGGAGATCAGCATGCGTTCGCGCGAGCTGCAAGACGCCATCTTCAACCACCGCGCCTCCAGCCCATTGATCTTCGATTGGGTCTACAACCTCTTGCGCAGGCGTATGGAAGAGCAAATGAACGCTGGTGCCGACCAGTTGGTGAGTGAGCTGCGCACGGCTGGCAACGTGCGCTGAAGGCGGGTAGACGAATGAAACTGGTCCAAGACTTCAACGCCTTCCTGAACGACACCGTCAACCTCAACAGCACGCGCTTCGATCAGCTCGAAAGCAGCATCGAAGCCATCAAGACGGCGGTGCGAGGGTTGGACTGGAAGCCGTCCATCGTTGGCTTCGCCGCGCAAGGGTCCTGGGCCCACAAGACCATCATCAGACCGCTGCCTGGTGATCCGTTCGATGCGGATCTGCTGGTCTACGTGAAGCCGGTCGCGGGCTGGGAAGCGAAGGACTACATCAACGATCTGTATGCGGAGATGGGCAGGCTCGGTCTGTACAAGGACAAGATCAGGCGCTACTCGCATTGCATCACCGTCGAATACGCCGGCGAGCGCAAGATCGACGTGGCGCCTTGCGTGAAGGAGCGCCTTCACACGGGTGTCTGGGAGGTGTGCAATCGCGACACCAATCTCTTCGAAAAATCGAACCCGCTCGACTACACGGACTGGTTGATCGAGCGCAACAGCATCTGCGGGAACAACAACTTCCGCAAAGCCACGCGGTTGCTGAAGTACCTCAGGGATATCAAGACCAACTTCACTTGTCCCTCGTTCCTGCTGACGACGCTGCTCGGCAAGCATGTGTACGCCTCCGACAGGGGGGACGCGGGGTTCGAGGATGTTCCCACGACGCTCAAGACGTTGATTGATCGGCTCGATGATTGGCTGCAGGCCAATCCACCCAAGCCCACGGTGCGCAATCCCGTGCTGTTCGAGGAAATCCAAAGCACTGCCTGGGACGACGCCAAGTACTTGAACTTCCGCTCGAAGATCAATCTGTACCGCGGCTGGATCGACGACGCCTACGATGACCCAGACAAAGAGGAAAGCATCGGAAAATGGCAGCGTGTCTTCGGCGAGGACTTTGCTGTTCGGGAGGCTGCCGAGAAGGCTGGCAAGGTCAGTGAAGCGGCGCTGTCCGTCGTCCGAGGTAGCCCGGTGTCGGCGGGTGTGGCCGATCTAGTGGCGTTGGTGAAGAAAATCGGCCTTGCGGCTCTGCCCAGCGGCTTCGATCGCTTGCCGCACATGCGCCGCCCTCAATGGCGGATGGCGACCGGCACACGGTTGACGGTGAATGTTGGTGCGCGACTGTGGACATCCCGCTATGGACAGAACGTCTGCTCGCTTGCCTCGCTCGCGCCCACGCAGTCCGGACACTGGATCCGCTTCAACGCCAGCAACAATCTGGGACTTCCTTTCCCGGAGACCTATATGGTGGAATGGCGCGTTACGAACACGGATGAAGTCGCCCGGCGTGCTAACGCGCTGCGCGGCGATTACTACCGCTCGGATGAGCCATGGGTCCGGTGGGAGCAGTTGTCGTACCGAGGTGTCCATATGGTCGAGGCCTTCCTGATCCGCAAAAGCGACGACACGCTTTTGGGGAAGAGTGATCCGTTCTACGTGGTTATCGAGTGAGGGTGGGGGAACGCAGCCGATTTCGGGAGGCCTCGTCTCATCGCAGGAAAGAGCGCTTGATCACCCGCCCGCCAGCGCCTTTCATGCCACCACGAGTTCCGTCTCGTCGAGAACACCTCGCTACAGGGTAGGCGCTTGCCGGCGTACTCTGCGTTCGAGAACATGAAGTGGCTTGAGATCGCGTGCTCGGTTACAAACCCGTGGCGGACAGTGGCTATTGCCCTGGGTAATAGGAATGGCTGAGTTGGTGAAAGCAGAGGGCGGAGGTGCACGGGCGAGCGTGAATCCCGGCGTAGGACGCACGGCGACGGGCGACGTCATGAATGCTTGTCGGCATCGAGGGCGAGCTGTTGATCGCCAAGGCGGAAAAATGAGGCTATACTTGAGTCCTTCGCCGATGACCGCGGCGGAGAATGTAGTTGGGAAACAATGACTTAGCGCCCTAGTGCCTGTCCCGTTTCCCGCTCCAATTCTCAAAGGGAAGCTTCGGCTTCCCTTTTTCTTTGGGTACTGGCATTGCGCCTGCAATGGCAGCATCTGGCAGGCTTTCGGCATTGCACAGTG
>CALMCS010000086.1 GCA_937862875.1 uncultured Comamonadaceae bacterium | reverse complement strand
ATCCCGCCACCTACGAGGCCGCATTCGAGCAGGCCGCCAAGGTGTTGCGCGAGGGTGACCTGCTGGCCATCTTCCCCGAAGGCGGCATCACGCGCGATGGCGAGTTGCAGGAGTTCAAGGGCGGCATCATGAAGATCATCGACCGCGCACGCGCCGAGGGTGTCGATGCGCCCGTCGTGCCGATGGCGCTGACCAATCTCTGGGGTTCGTACTTCAGCCGCATCGAGCAGGGCGGCGCGATGGTGCGCCCGTTCCGCCGCGGCATGTTCAACCGCGTGGGGCTGAATGTGGGGACCTCGCTGCCGTCTTCGCAGGTGCAGCCCGAGGCGCTGCGCGCGCGCGTGGCGCAATTGCTCAAGGCGTGAGCAGCGTCTGACGCGATAGCTGGTTCGATCGAAAGACGTGGATTGCGGGATCGCGATCCACGTCTTTTGCTTTTGTAGTTGCTTGAAAGTATCGTATTTCAATACCAATAGTGGAGTTGCTGAGCACTCGCGAGCCAGATGAATACTTTTTGTGCGCGGCGCGGCAACATTCGTTCCGTGTTCAACCAAAAGCCTCTGGCAACCACTCACATGTCTAGCAACTCTGTCATTTTCCAGCGTGATTCCCGTGCATGGCAATTGCAGGTTTGGGTCTCGTTCGGTATCGCTGCATTCCTCTGCGCCACCGGACTGGCCTATCTGCCGGGACAGCCGCTGGAGCAAGTGTTCATGGTCATGGGTTATGTGTTCTGCCTGTCGGCCACCTTCGTGCTCGCCAAGTTCGTCCGTGACCGCGAAAACGGACGCCGGGCCGGTGCGGGCGATACCCCCATGTGGCGTCTGGTGGTCTGGGGCGGTTTTGCGATCGCCATGGGCCTGACCGGCTGGGGCCTGTTGAACATGGGCATCAACGTGACCTACAAGGCCTAGCTGGGTGGGAGCTGGATGTACCTGGTCACCACCGCCTTCACGCTGGCCAAGATGCTGCGTGACCGCCACGAAGCCGACCTGGGCGAATCCCGCATGCAGTTCCGCCGCGAAGCCAGCCAGGCCGCTCAGAGCAATACCGAAGCCGCCGCGTAAGCGGGGCCGTCAAGCCACCGTTTTTTTGTTATCCACCCCCACTTTTCATCGACTCAAGGACAACGCGATCCGCACTCCACAAGAGGCGGCTCGCAGGAGAAAAATCATGCGTACATCGATTCGTAAAACCATGGCCGTCTTGGCCTTCGCAACCAGCATGTTCGCCATGGCCAGCGCTCCGGCCCATGCACAGAGCGATGCGTCGCTCGGACTGTCGCTGATGCCCGTCGCCTCGGTGATCATCGGCACCGGTGCCAGTGCGGGAGCCAGCGTGGGTGCAGCTGGTGCTGTGCTGTCGGTTCCTGCCGCTCTGTCGGTGGGCGGCGCAGTGCTGGTGGTGAAAACGGTCGAAGCCTCGGCCACCGGCACCGTGTATGTGCTGGAGCGTGCCTCGGATGGCGCACAGGTCAGCATCAACGTGGCCGGCAAGGGTGCCCGTGCGGTGGTCCAGGGTGTGGGCACCGTGGTGGAGTGCAGTCTGGTGACCGGTGGTGCCGTGTTGTCGGTGGCCGGTGCGGTGATCGCCTTCGTTCCCGATGCGATTGGTCAGGCCTTGCTGCACAACGAACGTCTGTGATTCAGGAAACGAGCACCTTCATGAAGCCATCCAAGCTCCAACGCAGACTGACGATCGCGGCGACCGCCGCAGCGCTGTGCGCCGCCATGGGCACGGCCCACGCGGGCCGCTCCTGCGAACAGAAGCCGCCCAGTGTCCAGACCATCAAGCAAGGCATGGAACTGGCGGCGCAAACCTCCAAGGCACTGGATGCCAGCGGTGCAAAGGTGGTGGCGCTCGGCCGTGCCGGTCAGGATCTGAGCAAATACCAGCTGCGTTATTCGCACTTCGGCTGGGCCTACAAAACGCCGCAAGGGCAGTGGCTGGTGGATCACAAGTTGAATGAATGCGGCACCTCCGTCTCGCACATTTACCGCCAGGGGCTGGGCGAGTTCTTTCTCGACGATCTGTGGCGCTTCGAAGCGGTCTGGGTCGTGCCCACGCCCGAGGTACAGGAACGCCTCTACGGCCTGCTGCAGGACCGCAAGAAGGTGATGGCGCTGCACGAGCCGGCCTACAGCATGGTGAGCTACCCGTGGTCGACCAAATACCAGCAATCCAATCAATGGGCGCTGGAAACCCTGGCCGAAGCGATGGAGCCCACCGTCGCCAGTCGCGATCAGGCGCAGGCCTGGCTCAAGTTCAAGGGCTATGAGCCCACGGTGCTGAAGATCGGTCCGCTCACGCGGCTCGGCGGACGCATCACCTCGGCCAACATCGCGTTTGACGATCACCCGAGCGACAAGCGGTATTCCGACCGCATCGAAACCGTGACGGTGGATTCGGCGATCAACTGGATGCAGCGCGCGCAATTGTCGGGCGCACCGCAGACCTTGCGCCTGCCCTGATCAGCTCGCGTACGGGGAGTAAGGACGCACCACGACGCGATTGCGGCCGGTGCCCTTGGCCTCGTAGAGCGCGTGGTCTGCCTCGCGCAGCAGGTGCTCGATCAAGGTGTTCTTGGGCGGCGCGTCCTGATGCACCATGCCGATGCTGACGGTGATGCGCAACTCGCCATATTCCGCATAGGTGAAGGTTTGGTTGCGGGTGGCTTCGCAGAGCCGCTCGGCCTGTACCAGCGCCTCGGAATGCGACACGTTGGGCATCAGGATGGCGAACTCCTCGCCGCCCATGCGGCCCAGCACATCGGAGTGGCGCAGCTGCTTCTGGATGAGCTGGGTGAAGCCGCGCAGCAGCTCGTCGCCGGCCGCGTGGCCGTAGGTGTCGTTGACCTTCTTGAAGTTGTCCAGATCGATCATCAGCACGGCAGCCGGGCGGCGCTCGTTCGCAAGGCGGTGCAGCCAACTGGCGCATTGCTCCAGAAAGGTATTGCGACCCAGCACGCCGGTGAGCCCATCGTGGCGCGCCGCGTAGTGCAGCTTGTTGAGCAGTTCATTGCGCACGGCCTGCGAGCTGGCTACGGCGAGGGGGCCGAGCGAGAGCAGGGTGATGCCAAGGCGCAGCGAAATCGCGTCGACCATGTGATCGGGCGTGAAGGTGATCAGGCCGAGCGAGGCGGTGTAGGACTTGGTCAGACCGACCGCAAAGCACAGCAGGGCGGTGGAGAACAGCGAATAGCGCAGCGCACACCAGATCAAGGCGGGAACGCTGAACACCAGCGAGCCCGGTCCGCCGAGCATCGCCGCCGCGACCTCGCAGGCCACCACGGCGATCAGCGGTGCGAGATGCAGCACGTTGAAGCGCTCGATACAGGTATTCCACTGGATGCGCCGGATCTGCGCAAACGAGGGCGCCGTCAGCACCACGGGCAGCACCAGCATGCCGCACATCAGCGCGCTGGTGAACCACATCAGAAAGGCGTCCTTGGCAATGCCGCCGAACAAGATGGGGGTGGCGCGAAAACCGACCAGCGCTTCGCCCGCCGCCGCCACGATGCAGCCGCACAGCAGACACAACGCCGACAGGGTGCCGCGCAGCAGCACGGTGTTGCGATCGAGGCGTTTGAAAAATTGCCAGCCCGCGTAGACACCCGCGAGGTTGGAAAAGGACAGCCACACCACCGCGGCCGCACTGTCGCCCATCAGGATGGAGGAGGTGACGAAGCCGATCGCGCCCCACATCCACCCCAGGTAGGTTTGTGCCAGTTCGGGGCGGCGCAGCAGCAGGCCCAGCATCAGCGCGTTGGCCGGCCAGAACGAGGCCAGAAATGCCACCGGACGACTCAACGTGCCCCAGATGCAGGCCGCAAACACCATGATGCCCAACGCTGCCGCCGCATAGGAGACCGACAGCGCAGTGTGCGTGTGCTCGGGCTTGGAGTGGACGCTTTGAAATTCCATGAAGACTTCGCGTTATCTAGGCTGCAGTTGTTTCTTGGGTCGCGTGGCGGTAGGTACGGTGAACGATGTGGGCAGTCCCCAGTGGTTGCTGGACCTGGCTCGAACCGGCTCTGTGAGCCTGCGTTGAGCAGGCCCATGAGCGTTGGGGCGAGCCGCTGCGTGAGGAGAATTCCGAAGAAAAACCATGGCGCAACGAGGTCGGTTGGTAGTCAGGGACTGTGTTGCCGCAGAGCTTACAACGGGTTACGTAAAAAGCGCAGTGTGTTGCTGTGCGTTTTAGGGTTTTCGAGTGGTGCCGAGCGTGCGGTGTTGGATGGATGCGAATGCCACCATGCAAGCAAGGCGAGCGCCCGATGAGGCCGCGTGGCGGGCCTTGGGAATGTGGGTTGAATGGGCGAAAAATGCGGAAAAACGCCGCCCGTGTGTTGCCTGTGCCGCCGAGCTACAGGGCAAACGTTGTACGGGCCAGCGTTTGGGCGAGAGCGCTCACCCACGGAGCGCGCTCGCCGTGGCGATCACATCTGATCAGACGCCGCGTGCGCGGTCCGCCTTGAACTGCGCGCGGAATTGCGTGAACGCTCCAGCCTCCAGCGCATTGCGTACTTCCTGCATCAAATTCAGGTAGTAATGCAGATTGTGAATCGTTGTCAACATCGGGCCGAGCATCTCGCCGCAGCGGTCGAGGTGATGCAAATAGGCACGCGAGAAGCCCTCGCGGCCGCCGTCGTCCCAGCTCACGCCGCTGGTGCCGGCGCAGGCGTGGCAGGTGCAGCTGGTGTCGATCGGCTGGTGGTCGCTCTTGTGGCGCGCGTTGCGCAGCTTCAGGTCGCCAAAGCGCGTGAAGATCGTGCCGTTGCGGGCATTGCGGGTGGGCATGACGCAGTCGAACATGTCGACGCCATCGGCCACGCCCTGCACCAGGTCTTCCGGTGTGCCCACGCCCATCAGGTAGCGCGGCTTGTGGGCCGGCAGCAGGTGCGGGGTGTGCTGCATGATGTCGAGCATCTCGTCCTTGGGCTCGCCCACCGAGACACCGCCCACGGCGTAGCCGGGGAAATCCATCTCGACCAGCGCTTCCAGCGACTCCTGGCGCAGGTGCTTGAACATGCCGCCCTGCACGATGCCGAACAGCGCGTTGGGGTTCTCCAGGCGCTCGAATTCCTCTTTGGAACGCTTGGCCCAGCGGCGGCTCATTTCCATCGACTTGCGCGCTTCGGCTTCGGTCGTCTTGTGGCCGTTGGTCTCGTAGGGCGTGCACTCGTCGAGCTGCATGACGATGTCGGAATTCAGGATCGTCTGGATCTGCATGCTCACCTCGGGCGACATGAACAGCTTGTCGCCATTGACGGGGCTCTGGAAATGCACGCCTTCTTCGGTGATCTTGCGCATCGAGCCGAGGCTCCAGACCTGAAAGCCGCCCGAGTCGGTGAGGATCGGCTTGTCCCACTTTTCAAAGCCGTGCAGGCCGCCGAAGGTCTGCATGATGTCCAGACCCGGACGCATCCACAGGTGGAACGTGTTCCCCAGAATGATTTGCGCGCCCATCTCCTCGAGGCTGCGCGGCATCACGCCCTTGACGGTGCCATAGGTGCCCACGGGCATGAAGATGGGGGTTTGAACCACGCCGTGATTGAGCGTGAGCGTGCCGCGGCGTGCGTGGCTTTCGGGATCGGTTTTGAGCAGGTCAAATTGCAGCATAGCCCGCCATTTTCCCAGAATTGGCTTTCAGACGCGGGGGAGCCCCTCAGTGGGCCACCACCGCGCGCTGTGATGCGCTGCGCCGCCGGACGGAAACTGCGGGATTTGCCCCGCAAGGCCCAGCGCGAGGCCTACACTGGCAGTCACAAGCTACATCTGAAAGGGAAGTGCCATGGTACGAATTTTGGTTGCGGTAGATGGCTCGGAGCTGGCACTCGATGCCGTGCGTTACGCGCTCAAGCTGGTGAGTGAGGGTTTGCGCGCCGACCTGGTGCTGGGCCATGTGGAAGAGGAAGCCTCGCTGCTGGAGCTGGCCACACAGGGCGCAGACGCGGTGGCGCAGGCGAGTATCGAGGCCAGCAAGCACCTCATGCGTCCGGCGGAGCGACTGGTGCGTGATGCGGGGCTGGAGTGCGAGATCGAGGTGGCCCTGGGCGCTGCGTCCTCGACCATTTGCGACATGGCCGAGCGGCTGGAATGTGACTTCATCGTCATCGGCGCGCGCGGTGTCGGCGGGGTGCGAGGCGCGTTTCTGGGATCGGTGTCTCAGGACGTCGTGCACCGCAGCAACGTACCGGTGATGGTCGTGCGCCACGCCGAGCAGGAAGTCGACGACGAATCCGAGTCCGAGGCGGAGCTCGACGCGGAATAAATCAACCGGAGAGGAATGAGCCGTAAAGGCGGGGGCGGTTTCAGGCTGCCCTGCGCCAGTCCTCTTCAAAGCCGCGTTGGCGCTTGCCGTGCGGCAGGCTGGCGAGTCGCTGCAGGATGCGGCGGCACAGGATG
Source organism: uncultured Comamonadaceae bacterium (assembly GCA_937862875.1). Taxonomy (GTDB): domain Bacteria; phylum Pseudomonadota; class Gammaproteobacteria; order Burkholderiales; family Burkholderiaceae_C; genus Diaphorobacter_A. The sequence continues at coordinate 5,006 of CALMCS010000086.1, read as the reverse complement.
GGGCTCCACAGGCATTTGTTGAGCTCTTCCACCGGCCAGGGCCCGGAAATCACCACCAGGTCATTCGCTTCCTCGAGCGAGCCCGCGGCCAGCAGGCGGCGGCGGGTGTGTGCGGCCCAGGAGTGAATGCGCGCCGGCATGCCGTGTTCGTGGATCTTTCCAGAGCGGCGATTGAATGCCACGGCCACGATGTCGGTCACGAGCCGGTAACGGCGCTCACCGGTGACCTTGCTGGGCTCATCGCTCAGGTTGTACAGGTAATAGTTGCCCGCCTTGAGCTGGTACTGCAGATCCATGCTGGACTCCTTCACGGTTGGCTGAAGCGACAGGTATGCACCGGTTCGGCGCAACGCTTCAAACAACGCCGGAACCAGCGCAAAAAGTGCTACGCATTGTGTAGCGCTGAGGAGGAGTTTGCAAGGATTTTTGACAATTCAGAGGTCTGGACCCCCATTTGCCCGAGCGGCAGTCCGACAGTTGGGGTGCGTGGACCCCTTTTTCAGCGCTTGGCTCAGCCGCAGCTGCGGTCCAGCACTTCACGCAATTGGCCCAATTGCTCGAACAGCGCCTTGGCTCGGCTTGCCCCGAATGGCGCGAAGAGTTGTTCCAACCACAACTCATGCTCGGCGGCCATGGTGTTGAACTGCTTGACGCCTTCCTTTGTCAGGCGAACCGTCATGGAGCGACGATCATTTTCGTCCGCAACGCGTTCCACCCACCCTTCGCCCACGAGCTGATCCGTCAAACCGGTGACATTGCCGCCGGTCACCATCAGGTATTCCGACAGCGTTTTCATGCGCAGACCCTCGGGGAAACGGCTGAGCTGCGCGAGGTAGTCAAAGCGCGAGAGCGTGGTGCCGAACTGAGCCTGCAAATTGCCACGGATCGTCTGCTCGATCTGCGTGCTGCAGGTGAGTAGCCTCAGCCACAGCCTGACGGCCTGATGGTCCTCATGCGACAGACCTGCTTCGCGGCCAGGGCGCTCCGCAGTGGCTTGTGCCGAGGCTTCTTGTCTGTTGATTGCCATGGTGTTTCGATTTGAAAAATTCGATTGATCAGGGTTTGACCGGATTCTAGCAAATTGTTGAAAACTAAATAATTTAGTTCTAAAGCAATTTTTGCACGGACCGAAACCATGAAAATCGTCTGCATCGGTGGTGGACCCTCTGGCCTGTACTTCGCGCTCCTGATGAAGCAACAGGACCCGAATCACGAGGTGATCGTGGTGGAGCGCAACAAGCCCTACGACACGTTCGGATGGGGCGTGGTGTTCTCGGATGCCACGATGGACAACATGCGCGAGTGGGACCCCGTCACCGCCACGCAGATCGAAAAAGCGTTCAACCATTGGGACGACATCGAGCTGCTGTTCAAAGGCCGCAAGATCCGCTCCGGCGGCCACGGATTCGTGGGCATCGGGCGCAAGCATCTGCTGAACATTCTGCAGGCGCGCTGTGAGGCACTCGACGTGAAGCTGGTGTTCGAGACCGACGTGCAGTCCGACGAAGACTATGCCGACGCCGATCTCATCATCGCCAGCGACGGAGTCAATTCACGCATTCGTACCAAGTACGCCGATGTCTTCAAACCCGACATCGTGACGCGTCCCAACCGTTTCATCTGGTTGGGCACGCACAAGGTGTACGAGGCCTTCACCTTCGATTTCGTGCGTACCGAGCACGGCTGGTTTCAGGCGCACATCTACAAGTTCGACGACAACACGTCCACCTTCATCGTCGAGACCACGGAGGAGACGTGGAAGGCCAGCGGCCTGGATACGGCGGACCAGGATCAGTCCATCGCGTTCTGCGAAAAAATCTTCGCAGACAACCTCGACGGCGCGAAGCTGATGACCAATGCGCGCCATCTGCGTGGCTCTGCGTGGATCAACTTCCAGCGTGTGGTCTGCGAGCAATGGTGGCTCGAGAATGCACAGAACAACTATGTGGTGCTGATGGGCGACGCGGTGCATACCGCGCATTTCGCCATTGGCTCGGGCACCAAGCTCGCGATCGAAGATGCGATCGAGCTCACGCGGCAGTTCAAACTGCATGGCGCGAATCAGAAATCCCAGATTCCCGAAGTGCTGGTTGCGTATCAAGAGGCGCGACGGGTGGAAACGCTGCGTATTCAGAACGCCGCGTGGAACGCAATGGAGTGGTTCGAGGCTTGCGGGGCGCGCTATTGCGATCAGTTGGAGCCGGAGCAGTTCATGTATTCGATGCTCACGCGCAGCCAGCGCATCAGCCACGAAAATCTGCGCGCGCGCGATCCCGCGTGGCTGGGTGGTTACGAGCAATGGCTTGCGGAAAAAAATGGCGTGAACGGCACGCAGAAGACGCCTCCGCCGATGTTCCTGCCCTACACGTTGCGCGGAGTCACGCTCAAGAACCGTATCGTCGTCTCGCCGATGGCGCAGTACTCCGCCGTCGACGGCGTGCCCGGGGAATTCCATCTGGTGCACCTCGGCGCGCGTGCGCTCGGTGGCGCGGGGCTGGTGTTCGCGGAAATGGCCTGCGTGAGTCCTGAGGGGCGCATCACGCCCGGTTGCCCCGGCGTCTACAGTGAGCCGCAGAAACAGGCCTGGAAGCGCATCAGCGATTGGATTCACACCCACACGGATGCCAAGTTTGCGATGCAGATCGGTCACGCTGGCGCAAAGGCCTCCACGCGGCTGGCATGGGATGGCACCGATCTTCCTCTGGAGGAAGGCAACTGGCCCATCATGGCCGCATCCGAGCAGCAATATCTGGAAGGCGTAAGCCAGATTTCAAAAGCAATGACGCGCGCCGACATGGACGTGGTGACACAGCAATTCGCAGACGCCGCGCGCATGGCGGCCGAGGTGGGCGCGGATTGGCTGGAGCTGCATTGTGCCCACGGCTACTTGCTGTCGGCCTTCATTTCGCCGCTCACCAATCACCGCACCGATGCATACGGAGGCAGTCTCGACAACCGCCTGCGCTATCCGCTCGAGGTGTTCAAAGCGGTACGCGCGGTGTGGCCGCAGGACAAGCCCATGTCGGTGCGAATTTCCGCGCACGACTGGGTGAGTGGCGGCATCACGCCTGACGACGCGGTAGAAATCGCCAAGGCCTTCAAGCAGGCGGGCGCTGACCTCATCGACTGCTCGTCGGGGCAAGTGAGCAAAGAGGAAAAACCAGTGTTCGGCCGCATGTACCAGACGCCGTTCGCCGACCGTGTGCGCCAGGAAGCGGGCATCGCGACGATGGCCGTGGGTGCGATCAGCGAAGCGGACCATGCCAACAGCATCATTGCGGCAGGCCGCGCGGATCTCTGCGCCGTGGCGCGTCCGCATCTGGCCAATCCGGCCTGGACGTTGACCGAAGCCGCCAAGATTGGTTACACGCCGATCGTCTGGCCCAAGCAGTATTACCAAGGCAAGCGGCAGATGGAAACGCTGTTCGAGCGGGAGAAGTCGCAGCAAGAGGCTGCTCTCATTGCGGCCGCGGCGCGCTGAGGAGATGTACATGAAGCAGCTTCAGGATCAACATGCTTTGGTGACCGGCGCGGGGCAGGGCATCGGCGAAGCGATCACACGCGAATTGCTGGCGCAGGGCGCGCGCGTCACGGTGCTTGGCCGGCGGATGGAGCCTTTGCAGTCATTGGTCAACGAGTTCTCGGGGCGTGTACAAGCCGTGCAGGCCGACGTGTCGGATGAACAGCAGGTGCAATCTGCATTCGCGCTGGCGGTGTCGACGTTCGGTGCTATCGGCATCCTCGTGAATAACGCAGGACAGGCAGCGAGCACGCCTTTCATGAAGATGGATCTGGCCACATGGAACGCCATGCTGGGTGTGAATCTCACCGGCACGATGCTGTGCATTCAGCAGGTCGTTCCGGGCATGTTGGAGCTCGGCGCGGGCCGCATCGTCAACGTGGCGAGCACGGCCGGAATGCGAGGCTACGGCTATGTTTCCGCCTACTGCGCGGCCAAGCATGGCGTGGTTGGCTTGACGCGTTCCATCGCGCTCGAACTGGCCCAGAAGAACATCACGGTGAACGCCGTTTGTCCCGGCTACACGGACACCGACATCGTGCGTGAAAGCATCGCACGCGTGGTGCAGAAAACCGGCCGTAGCGAAGCGCAGGCGCTGGCCGAATTCGTCAAGTCCAACCCGCAAGGTCGATTGGTTCAGCCGCGTGAAGTGGCCGATGCCGTGCTCTGGCTTTGCGGCGCGGGTGCCGCGGCCATCACGGGACAAAGCATTGCGGTGGCTGGTGGCGAAGTGATGTGAGCCAGACATCGAAATGACAACGAAAGCGAAACAGCAATGAACACCACAGACCACACCAATCACTCCATCGATCCCGCACTTCTGGCGGGCAATCGCAAGCCGCTCGCGCACTACCAGGCCGAGCATTTCCTGTGGCAGGTGAATGCCGGCGTGGCGACCCTCACCCTCAATCGCCCGGATCGAAAAAACCCGCTCACGTTTGCGTCGTATGCGGAATTGCGCGATTTGTTTCATCAACTCAAATGGGCGAGCGACGTCCACGCCGTGGTCCTCGTAGGCGCGGGTGACAACTTCTGCTCGGGTGGCGACGTGCACGAAATCATCGGCCCGCTGGTGCAGCTCAAGGCCCCGGAATTGCTGATGTTCACGCGCATGACCGGCGAGCTGGTGAAGATGATGCGTGCCTGCCCTCAACCCATCATCGCAGCGGTGGATGGCGTGTGTGCGGGTGCTGGCGCGATCATGGCGATGTCGTCGGACATGCGTTTGGGCACGGCGCGCAGCAAGACGGCCTTTCTGTTCAATCGAGTGGGGCTGGCGGGTTGCGACATGGGCGCGTGCGCCATGCTCCCGCGCATCATCGGCCAAGGCCGGGCGAGCGAGCTGCTGTACACGGGCCGCAGCCTGGGCGGCGAAGAAGGCGAACGCTGGGGCTTCTTCAACCGCGTCTGCGAACCTGCGAACTTGCTGGCCGATGCGCAAAAGCTGGCTGCCGATCTGGCCTCGGGCCCGAGTTTTGCCAACGGC
>CALMCS010000085.1 GCA_937862875.1 uncultured Comamonadaceae bacterium | reverse complement strand
GATCAGGACGCGACGGTATCGAGTCCCTGCCACACCCACCAGGCCAGCACGAACATCATCGCGCCGGTCAGTGTGTCGAGTACGCGCCAGGCCTTGGGGTTGGCAAACACGCCCTGCAGTCTGCGACCGGCGACGGCCAGGATGACGAACCAGGTCAGGCTGGCGCAGGCAGCGCCCACCACAAAGACCCATTTCAGCCAGCCGTCCTGCTGCGCACCGATCGAGCCGATCAGCACCACAGTGTCCAGATACACATGGGGATTGGCGAGCGTCAGTACCGCCAGAGCGCTGACGACGGCCAGGGCGCTGCGTTCGGTGCGGCTGCCCTTGGCCTCGAGTTTGTTGTCGGCTGCGAAGAACGCACGGTGCCAGGCAAACAGGCCGTAGGCCAACAGGAACAATGCGCCGCCCAGCGTGAGGTAATGCGCCAGGGTCGGCGAGCTGCCGAGCAGTTGCGCCATGCCGGCCACGCCGACGGCGACCAGCAACGCGTCGCTGACGACGCACCAGATCACGCAGGCGCGGACATGCTCACCCTGCACCGCCTGTCGCAAAACATAGAGATTCTGCGCGCCGATGGAGACGATGAGTGAGAGGCAAACCGTAAAGCCGGCGAGCCAGGAAGAAGATGCTGCTGAGTTCCACATAGCCCCGATTCTGGGTTGTCACATAAATTAAGTAAACTTAAAATAACTTAACCATCTTAAGATTTTCTAAATGCTCGACTACGCTGGACTGGAAGCCCTTGCCGCCGTGGTGCGGGAAGGCAGTTTTGAGCGTGCGGCCCGCAGGCTGCATGTGACGTCGTCGGCCGTCTCCCAGCGCATCAAGCAGCTGGAAGAGCGTGTCGGACAGGTGTTGATCTTGCGCGGCACGCCCTGCACGGGCACCGAGGCGGGTCGCCGCCTGTGCCTGCATGTCGAGCAGGTCGCGCTGCTGGAGAACGAACTGCGGCGCAGCAACCCCGACCTGCTGCCCGACTCGCACATCCCCACGCTCAAGCTGGCGGTGAATGCCGATTCGCTCTCCACCTGGTTCATGGAGGCGATGGCCGACTTCACCGCCGGCAGCAACGAGCTGCTGGATCTGCGCATCGACGACCAGGACCACACCGCGCAGCGCCTGCGCGAGGGTGAAGTGATCGGCGCGATCACCGCCACCGGCACCACGATTGCGGGCTGCAACACCTGGCCGCTCGGCACGATGCGTTACGTGGCCGCCGCCAGCCCCGGGTTTGTGGAGCGGCATTTTGCGAACGGCGTCACGCCCGCGTCGCTGGCACACGCACCGATCATGACCTACGACCGCAAGGACCGGCTGCAGGACAACTGGATGCACATGCACGGCCTGTCGGCCCCGCGCGCCGCGCCGCCGCGCCACTTCATCCCATCGAACTACGGCTACGTGCGTGCCTGCGAGGTCGGCATGGGCTGGGGCATGCACCCGACGGTGCTGATCGAGGACCAGCTGCGGCGCGGCACCTTGGTGGCGCTGGACGAGAACAAGCCGCTCGATGTGCCGATGTACTGGGCCCACCCGCGCAGCGCCCAGGTCACGCTGGAGCGGCTGACCTCCTGCGTGATGGCGGCCGCCAAGCGTTGGCTGGAACCGGTCTAGCACCGCGCCCGTTCCGAGAGGCAAAGGCTCGGAAGCGAGTCGTCGACAATTCACAGACGATTCACAGACGTTTCACACGCGTTGCCTACATTCAATGGCGCTCAAGTGAGCGTGGCCCCCAGGCCGCGCCGCGATCGGGCTTCCCCAACCATTGAAATGACCAGTCATGCGCCACACCCTTCTTGTCTCCTGGACCCGCCGTGCCACCCTCATCACGGCGGCGACTGCCGCCGCCATGTTGGGCTTTGCCAATCTGGCGCACGCGGCCAAAACCGAGTTGCTCGTGTACTCGGCGCTCGAAGCGGATCAGATCAAGGCCTACAAGACCGGTTTTGAAACCGCGCATCCGGACATCGAACTGAAGTTCGTGCGCGACAGCACGGGCATCATCACCGCGCGCCTGCTGGCCGAGAAAGCCAACCCGCAGGCGGATGTGATCTGGGGCGTGGCCGCCACGTCGCTGATGCTGCTCGACAAGCAAGGCATGCTGGAGCCCTACGCGCCCAAGAACCTTGCCAAGGTGCGCAGCAACATGCGCGACCCGAACGCCACGCCCACCTGGGTCGGCATGGATCTGTGGTCGTCGGCCGTGTGCTTCAACACCGTCGAAGGTCAGAAGCACAAGGTGGCCACGCCCGCGAGCTGGGCCGATCTGACCAAGCCCGAATACAAGGGAATGATCAGCATGCCGCATCCCGCATCGAGCGGCACCGGCTACCTGATGGTGGCGGCCTGGTTGCAGATGATGGGCGAGGACAAGGGCTGGTCTTACATGGACGCGCTGCACCAGAACATGGGCGTGTACACGCACAGCGGCTCCAAGCCCTGCCGCCAGGCGGGCGCGGGAGAGTTCCCGATCGGCCTGAGCTTTGAATACCGCGCCAACAAGACGAAGAAGGACGGAGCGCCGATCGACATCATCTTCCCCAAGGAAGGACTGGGCTGGGATGTCGAGGCCACGGCCATCATGAAGACCACCAAGAAGCAGGCGGCCGCCAAGGCGCTGGCGGACTGGTCTGCGACACCCGAAGCGAACAAGCTCTACGCGGCGAACTTTGCCATTCTGGCGCTGCCCGAGGCGCAGGAAAAGATGGAATTCGTGCCGGCGAATCTGGAGTCGATGCTGGCGAAGAACGATTTCAACTGGTCGGCCGCCAACCGCGAACGCATCCTGACCGAATGGACGCGCCGCTACGAATCCAAATCTGAAAA
>CALMCS010000084.1 GCA_937862875.1 uncultured Comamonadaceae bacterium | reverse complement strand
GTTTCGATCGCGCTGCGAAACAGCTCGGGCAGTGGCGTCATGATGAGCGCACCCAGAATCGGGCCGAGCACCGAGCCGCGTCCGCCGATCACCAGCATGATGATGGCCGCGACCGAGATGTGCTGATTGAACGATTCGGGCGAGACAAAGCCGAGGTAGTGCGCGAGCAGGGCACCGGCAAATCCGGCGAATCCGCTGCCCAGCACGAAGGCGAACATCTGCGAGCCTTGAATGCTGATGCCGCTGGCCTCTGCCAGATCGGGGTTGTCGCCCACGGCATCCAGTGCGTTGCCCTTGGGCGTCTTGAACAGGGCAATCAACAGCACGATCGACAGAAAGGCGCACGTCGCAGCCAGGCCGTAAAACGAGAGTTTGGACTCGAACGTGAAGCCGAGCAGGCTGGCCGGTGGAATGTTGGCAATGCCGTTGGCACCGCCCGTGATGTCGCCACCTTCGAGCAAGACGAGCCGCGTCAGCTCACCAAAGCAGAACGTCACCAGCACAAAGTACACGCCCTGCAAACGCAGAATCACCGCGCCCAGCAGGAACGCAATCAGCATGGAGACGGCCACGCCCACCATCATCGAGATGAAGAACGGCGTGTGAAAGCGCGTGGTGCAGATGACGGCCGCAAACGCGCCCATGCCCATGAAGGCGGCATGGCAGAACGACAGCTGGCCGGTGCGGTTGATGAGCGCGAGCCCGTTCACGAAGATGATGTTCAGGCAGATCAGCACCGCCAGGTGGATGTAGAACGGATTCTTCGCGAGCAGCACGGGCGCTGCGAACAGAATCAGCAGTGCGGGAATCCACACTTTCCAGGAGCCACCGGGAGGTGACTTGGGTGACTGAGGTGACGTCTTTGGCTGCACGCCTTGGCTTTCAGAGAGGGTGTTGGTTGGAGTGTTCATGGTGATCAACGACCTGACTTTCCAAGCAAACCGGCGGGACGGAAGATCAGCATCAGCATCACGAAACCGAAGAGCAACATGTCCGAGAAACTGCTGGACATGAAGGTGTTGGCCACGCTCTCGAACACGCCCAGCAGCAAGGCCGCCAGTGCCGCGCCGGGAATGCTGCCGAGGCCGCCCAGAATCACCACGATGAACGCCTTGAGCAGCGGCGTAGCGCCAATGCTGGGCGAGACGGAAAACACCGGTGCCATCAGCGCTCCGGCCACTGCCGCAAGTGCCACGCCGATACCGAAGCCGAGCGGGTACATGAACTGCGAGCGAATGCCTTGGGCATTGGCGATCTCGATGTCCTGCACCACGGCACGCAGCGCGCGGCCGCCCTTGGTGTGCATGAGGAAGACGTAGAGCACGACCAGCACCACGATCGAGAACGCGACCACGTACAGACGCGACATCGGCAGCATCACCGGGCCCAGCGAGATCACACCCTCGGCCACGGCCGGCATGGACTGCGGGTCGGGGCCGAAGATCATCAGCGCGCCGTTCTGCAGAATCATCGCGAGACCAATGGTGGCGATCATTCCGTTCAGCTCATCGCCGCGGAATCCCTTCATCACCAGGACCTCGATGAGCCAGCCGATGATCAGCGTGAGCACAAACGTGGCAAGCACCGCCGCGAGAAAGGGCAGCTGGAGTTTTGTGACAAACACGTATGCCGAGAAAGCACCCAGCATGTAGAACTCGCCATGCGCGAAGTTCACGACGCGCATCACGCCAAAAACCAGTGTGAAGCCAATGGCCATCAGCAGGTACAGCAACCCGATGATGAGGCCATTGGTCAACGCCTGACCGATCAGAAAAGTAAAGTCCACGGCGGTGTTCCGTACGTTGGTTGGTCTATTGGTCTATGGATCTATTTACTTGCAGGCGGTGAGCGAGCAGGTGGCTTCGATCACTTCCTGGCCGTCTTGCACGCGGGCGATGTAGAAGGGCGCGCTGATCTGGTGCGCTGCGCCGTAGACTTCCTGGCCGGTCCAGTTCAGCGTGCCGAGAATGCCCTTAAAGTCCTTGATGTTCTCGAGCGCCACGCGCACCTTGTCGGTATCGGTGACGGTGCCAGCGCTGGTCATTGCCTGGAACAGCATGTGCGTGCCGTCGTAGAACGCAGGGCTGAAACCGTTCATGCGCTTCTTGTACTTGGTGAAGTAGCGGTCTGCATACGCTTTCACGTCGGCATTGGCGGGATTCACAGGTGTGTTCACCAGCATGCCGTTGGTGGAATTGACGCCGGCCACGTTCACGATTTCTGGTGTGGCAGGGCCACCGCTGCGGATGATGAAGCCCTTGAAGCCCAGCTCGCGCGCCTGTTTGACGATCAGGCCGGCGGTGCCGGGTGCGTTGCCGTCCAGCTCGATCGCGTCGACGCCCTTGGCCATCAAGCGGGTGATCAGCGGCATCATGTCAACGCGCTCACGCTCGAAAAACTCCTTGGCGTTGAGCTGCGCGCCGGCCTTGCTGTAGGCCTTTTCCAGGTCTTGTGCGATCTGCTGACCGGTCTCGTCGTTCGGGAACAGACCGCCGACCTTCTTGATGTTCTTGGACTTCACAATCCAGTCGATCTGGGGCTGCGAGGTCTCCATCGTGGTGAGGTTGGGGCGGAAGTTGAAGGGCTTGTCCTTGCCCAGCGCCTTGTCGGTGAACCCGAGGGTGAGCATCACCACCTTGTTCTTGTCGACGATGGGCGTGACCGCCAGCGCGCCGGCCGAGCCGACGGGGCCAATCACATACTTGACCTTGTCTTCAAACACCAGACGGTTGGCCGCGGTGACGGCTTCGCCGGCCTGGTACTTGTCGTCGTAGGGGACGACCTTGACCTTGTACTTCTTGCCGCCCACGTCGAGACCGCCCTTGGCGTTCACATCATCGGCCGCGAGTTCTGTAGCGTAGAGCATCGCCTGGCCCCACGCGGCGCCGGCACCCGACAAGGTGACGATGGCGCCGATCTTGAGTTCTTCCTGAGCGAATGCGCTGCTTGCCAGGCAGAGCGCTGAGAGTGCGAGAATTTTCTTCATACTGGATCTCCTTGAATATTCGTTGTGTGGACGCGCTGAGGGAAACGACGGGGTCAGGAAATTTCCTGCAATACCGGACCGATGTATTTTTTGAACTGCTGTGGGTTCTCGCTCATGGGGAAATGACCCACCTCCTTCATGACCGTCACCTTGGCGCCGGGAATGCTTTGCGCCGTGCGCACCGTGTCTTCGGGGCTGCAGGAATAGTCGTATTCGCCGGTGAGCAGATACAGAGGCGTTCTCTGGGTGTCGATGCCGCCCAGCTTTCCGCGCAGATCGGAATCCACACGGTAGAAGTACAGGTCGCCCTTGAATATTCCAGGGCCGCCCTGTTGGTATTGCCAGAGCGTTTCGTGGCGATATTCGTCGGGGCTCTGTGGTGCGACCAGACCCGAGACCAACGCGGCACATACCTCGCCGCCATGCACATCGGGGCGATTCAGCCAACTGGTGTCGTACCAGGGACTTTGGTGATCGGCACCCTCGAGGCCAATCAGCGCGCGAAACTCGTCACCGTGCGCATGGGCCAGTTGCAGAACGATGCGTCCACCGATCGAGCAGCCCATGACGACCGGCTTGTCGAGACCGAGGGCCGAGCAGAACGCGCGGATGGTTTGCACGTAGCGCTCGGTGGTCAGCTCGTAGTCTTTGTTCTGAAAGCCCACCGGCGGATACGACTTGCCGTGCCACGGCATATCGAACGCGATGACGCGGTATTTGCGGGTGATATCCGGATCGCAGAGCAGGTGGCGGAACTGGCGATTGTCGGAGCCGGCGGTGTGCAGGCAGACCAGCGGAATGCCCTGACCGTTCTCTTCGAAATACACGCGACAGGGCTCGCCCATGATGTCGACGTGAACGTATTTTCCGGTGATGGGTTCAATGTGTCCGTGCATGGGGAATCGGTGCTCCGGTTTCAAACGCCAGCCAACAGGCGGGGCGAATTCAACACATCCTTGATGTATTGAAGGTTGGCAAACAAGACCTGCGACTCGCCTTCGATCTGCATGGCGCCGCGCTTGTGCAGCGCAAAAATATCGTGCCAACCGGCCTTGGGGAACTTCTCCCAAAGGGCCGACCACGCCTCGTCGCTGGCGCTGATGTGCAGATCGGAGGTTTGAAACAGCGGCATCTTGCGGCTGAGCTGGGCAATGTGGCCCTCGCGGATCTGCATCAGATAGGGCGTCTCGCCCACCGAGATTTTCAGCAGCGCGTTGAAATACCGCCCCCGATGGACGAGGTGCGCATTGCGATTGACCTGCTCGGGAATCGCTTCAAACGTCTGCAACAGGGACTCGTGATTCGTCTCGCTCATCTCTTGCTCCATGGTTGTTCTTGTGGTGTGCCTTCAGCACCCGTGTCCTTGCTGAATATCAAAAGTTCTATTCAGCAGAACAGTAGTTCTAAAGTGATGATAGCGCCGCGACCGAAATTGCCACTCAGGGTTTTCACTAGCCATGGTCAAGCGCATGTCCATTGGTGAAAGGCCAGTCCTACGGGCGAAGTGCGTCGTCGCTGGCGGCGGCGTAGGTGTGCGACTCTTAATCTGGTCAACATGGCTTGGAATTCACATCTCCCTTCGCGGGTGACGGGCAGTCTTGACGCTTTGCATTGGTCTACCGAATCGCTTGCTGCGGTTCTGGACGCTGCAGGGGCTCCGCCGCGCACACGTTTGTTGACCACCGAGGCGCACGAGATCATTCAAGGGCTCATGGCAGCCCGGCCCGAGATCTCGCCCAAATACTTCTACGACGAGCGTGGCTCGGGTTTGTTTGAAGAGATCACGCGCTTGCCCGAGTACTACGTGACACGGGTCGAGCGCTCCATCTTTCAACGCCACGGCGAGGCGATCGCCCAGGCGGTGGGTACGGGCGGCGTGGTGATTGAACTCGGAGCCGGTAACTGCGAGAAGGCGCGCTCGTTGTGTCTGCGCCTGCAGCCCAGCGAGTTCGTGGGCATTGATATCTCGTTCGATCACCTGCAGGAGGCCATGCGCGGCCTCGAAGCCGATCTGCCCTGGCTGCACGCACGCGCTCTGGCCGCGGACATCACGCAACCCATTCGGCTCCCGGACGATCTGCCCCAGCAACGGCGACTGGTGTTCTATCCCGGCTCATCCATCGGCAACTTCGAGCCGGCCCATGCCGTGCAGTTGCTCACGCAAATGCGGGACATGCTGGGCGCGCCCGAAGACGGCGGCGGTCTGCTGATCGGAATAGATCTTCCGAAACCGGTGCACGTGCTGCAGGCCGCGTATGACGATGCCGCGGGCGTGACGGCGGCATTCAATCGCAATGTGCTGGCCCATGTGAATCGCTTGGTGGGCAGCGACTTCGTGCCGGACCACTGGAAGCACCGCGCGATTTTCAACTCCGAGCTCTCCCGCATCGAAATGCACTTGGTGGCGCTCAGCAACCAGCAGGTGCGCTGGCCCGGTGGCGGGCGCGAGTTCCTGATGGGCGAGCGCATTCACACGGAAAACAGCTACAAGTACTCGAAGGAGGCGTTCGCGGCCATGTTGAAGCAGGCCGGGTTCAGCCATCTGCGCAGTTGGACCGACGAGCAGGGTTGGTTTGCGGTGATTCACGCCTGGCAGTGATGGAGATGCGGCACGCGAGCCAGGAATCGGACATCCTGCCGCCGGCATCGTCGATGCTTGCGGCGCGGTATGCGCGCGTTCGTGCCCACACCTTGGCACTTGTGGCTCCGCTGTCTGCCGAGGATTGCGGCGCGCAATCCATGCCCGATGCCAGTCCAGCCAAATGGCATCTGGCGCATACCACGTGGTTCTTCGAGACGTTTCTGTTGGAGCGGTTTGAGTCCAGATTCAAGCCGTTCGATCCTGCGTTTCGCGTACTCTTCAACTCGTATTACAACGGCGTTGGCGCAAAGCATCCCAGGGCGCAGCGCGGCTTGCTGACGCGGCCTGATCTAGCGTCGGTATTGCGTTATCGGGCAGATGTAGATGCGCGAATGAAGCGTCTGCTCGAGACACAAGGTGATGCCCAATGGCTCGCGCTGGTCGAGTTGGGCCTGCAGCACGAGCAGCAGCATCAGGAACTGATTCTTACCGACTTGAAGCATCTCCTGTCATGCAATCCGCTGTGGCCTGCGTATCAGGCTCCTTCAGGTAAGGACGCGGACAACGGTGAATCGCAAGCGTCCGCTTGGATAGCGCATGAAGGCGGTTTGGTGCAGATCGGCCATGCAGGAACAGGCTTTTGTTTTGACAACGAAACCCCACGCCACACCGTTTATTTGCAGCCTTTCGAGTTGGCATCAAGGTTGGTGACCAACGCAGAATACCTGGCCTTCGTGAACGCTGGCGGATACGCGAATCCCGCGCTCTGGCTCGCAGAAGGCTGGGATTGGATCTGCGCCCATCGCATGGAATCTCCGCTGTATTGGAGGCGAGCGGAGCAGGGCGGTGAATGGCAGGAGTTCACGCTGGAAGGGCTTCAAGCGTTGCGCGCCGAGCAGCCGATCGCGCACATCTCCTACTTCGAAGCCGACGCATTCGCCCGTTGGAAGGATGCGCGTTTGCCGACCGAGGCCGAGTGGGAGGCGGTGGCGCAATCCTCGGCGGATGACCACAGGCTCACACAAATGTTCGGCCATGTCTGGCAATGGACCAGTTCCAGCTACGCCGCATACCCCGGCTTCCAACCGGCAGAAGGTGCCGTGGGCGAGTACAACGGCAAGTTCATGGTGAACCAATACGTGCTGCGCGGCAGCTCGTGTGCGACGCCCGACGGGCATGCACGCACGAGCTATCGCAACTTTTTTCCCACCACCGCGCGCTGGCAGTTTTCAGGACTGCGTCTGGCGCGCGGTTGAAGCGTTAAACCGCAGCCAAAGCCTGGTTCAGATCGGCCAGCAAATCTTCGATGTGCTCGATGCCCACCGACAGGCGCACCATGCCTTCGGTCACGCCCGCCTTGGCCAGTTCTGCCGCATCCAACTGACGGTGCGTCGTAGAAGCAGGATGGGTTGCCAGCGACTTCGCATCGCCGATGTTCACCAAGCGCGTGAACAGTTGCAGCGCATCGAGGAAGCGAGCACCGGCAGCGCGTGGATCCGCGCCGTCAGACTTGAGGCTGAACGACAGAATGCCCGAGGCACGACCGCCGGATTGCTTTTGCACGATGGCATGGTCCGGGTGATCTTTCAGACCCGCGTAGCGCACCCATTCGATCTTGGGGTGCTTCTGCAGCGTCTCGGCAATGGTCTGCGTGTTCTCGCAGATGCGGTCCATGC
>CALMCS010000083.1 GCA_937862875.1 uncultured Comamonadaceae bacterium | reverse complement strand
GCGCACCTGGGCGAACGTGCCAGCCTGCCCGCTGCGCGTGACTACATCATGGAAGCGGGCAAGGTGTCGGAGCTGCTGGAGCTGCTGGCCGCGTCCGAGAAAAAGAGCGTGCAGCGCATCGCCTTCGAGTTGAAGAACACGGCCAGCAATGAAAGGCTGTTGGCGTCGATCATGACGGCGATGGGCCGCGCCTTCGAGTTCATGGACGATGACCGCATCAACGCGGCTATCAGCGCCTCGGACTTCTCCATGCGCGACGTGCTGATGAAGCCACGGCAAGCGGTTTTCCTGCAATTCGAGCAAAAATATAAGGCTTCGCTGGCTACGCTGTTCGGCGGCACGGTGGCCTACGTTCTGCGCCTGCTGCAAGCGAACGCCTCGGCACGGGAGCATGCGGTTTTCGTGGCGCTCGATGAGATCATCAACGCGGCCCCGATTCCGAAGTTTGCCGAGAGCCTGAACACGATGCGCAGCGCCCGGATGCCGCTGGCGATGTATCTGCAAAGCATTGAGGGCTTGAACCGCCTCTATGGGCCGCAGTCGTCGGAGATCTTCCTAGGGTCGGCTGACCTGAAAGTGATTTTCCGGCTGAACGACAACGCGACGGCGGAATATGTGTCGGCCCAAATCGGGGACACGGAACAACGGGCGTTCAACATGACCGAGGGGCAGACCGAAGGGGCCAGCGCGCGCGGTCAGTCTGCAAGCGCGTCGCTCTCCAAGGGCTACAGTAGCAGCACGGCGCGGATTTTTGATCCTGCGGAAGTGCTGGGGCTGGAACCTCAAAAAGCGATCACACTTTACCGTGGCAGCGGTGCCCGCTTCACCATGCCCAGTTACTGGCAGGACTTCCCGATGCCTGCGCGTGCGGCCGTCGATGCTCGCCCGCAAGCTGGGTTCGTACAGCAGCCCGCCGAAGCGGCTATGGCTTGATCGTTATCCCAGCAGGTCAGACACTGGCCCGAAATCAAGATTCCACTTCATCGGTCACGGCTTTCTGTCGCTCGGGACTGTCGGCCATGGTGACAGAGGCACGCCCAGCTCTGCCGCCGCACGCTGGATAAGGGAGGCTTCGCACTCAACGAAAAGCGCCTCCAAGATCGCGTTTGCCTCGGGTGTGCTCGCACTTGGCATGCCCCGGCGCAGGCTTTCGGCCACGTCATGCTCCGTCACGACAGGGCCATAGGGCGCATTCAGGTGCGTAGCGATCATGGAGGCGGCTGTCACGGGTTTTCGTCCCCCGGCTCTATCACCTTGAACGCCATGGCGAGATTGGGGCCTGACGTGGAGCGCTGCGGGTGGTCGATGTGCTCGAAGAACCGTTCGAGCTGGGCGCGGCGCTCTGCCCTGTCGCCCTGGTGCTGGTAGCCCGGTTTCAGCAGCAGGGCGTACTCCTGGTAAAGCCCATCGAGGCCCTTCTGGCCCAGCGGCTGCACCATTGCCCCGCACTTTGGGCAGTGCTGACCATCCAGTGGGCCAAGCCAGCGGCAACGGGGGCATGAAGCAGGTTTCATTTATCGAATGCTTCTACGTTTACGCCATGCTCTCGGGCAAGGTTCACCAAGTATTGCAGCCGCTCGCGCTTTGCCTTTTCCTGGGCGTGCCGCTCTACGAACTCGTCGCGCTCGGTGTGGTAAAGCTCGCTGACGTGCTGCGCCTTTTCCAGATTGGCACGCAGCTCCTTGATGTACGCATTGCCCTTGCGAATCTCTCCCGATAGTCGTTCAATTTCTCGGTCGCGCTCCTCGATCATCGGATTGCATTCTGTGATGGCGGCGTTCCATCCTTCTGTGAAGCCTGCTTGCTTGCCCGCTTCGATGCCGTGGGCGATGCCCCGCGCGTGGCCGTTGTTGTAGCCCACGGATTCGGCCAGGTACTCATTGCCAAAGCGTCCCATGCTATGCCCTTTGCGGCGGCCACTGGCGGGCGGCGTGCAGCACGCGCAGAACGCGCACAAGCTCGCCGGTCACGTCATAGACCACGATGTAATTGCGATGTGCCACCAGCTCGCGCGTTCCCGCTACGCGGCCCGGTCGCCCAAGCTGGGGATGGTCGATCAGGCGCGCGGCCTTCTCGGAAATCAGCTCGTCAAGGGCCAGCGCGGCGGGCGGGTTGTCCTGTGCGATGTAGGCGCGGATTTCCCGCCTGTCGGCTGCTGCTGGCCGTGTCCATACCAGCTTCACGACGCGGCAATCTTCCGGCGTGT
>CALMCS010000082.1 GCA_937862875.1 uncultured Comamonadaceae bacterium | reverse complement strand
GAATCGAATCGTCAGGGCTGGCTGGGTCTGCTCTATGCGGTACTCGACGCGGTTCTGCGATCGGTCGGTATTGGCGTACAACATGCAGTAGCCCGGGAGTTCAATGGCGCGCAGTCCAGGCCGAGGCGGCCAAGCGATGACACGCATGGTGCAGACGCTGTAGATGTCCATGGCTGCCGCGCCATTTGGTGCATCCAGGCAAAGTGTGTTGCCCGCAGCGGCGAACATGCTGAAGATGACTTTGCCCTCAGCGGTTGCGGTGTCACCCAGCAGCGCGAACGCAGGCATGCGCTTTCCTGCACTGCCCAGTCGTGGAGCGGAAAGCTCTGTTGCCCAAACAGTCTTGAGGATCTCCCGGTCCTCCGCTGTACCCGTGGACGAAAACACCGGGCTGTCGAAGACGACTTCTCGCATGGTTTCCCAGGACTGCGCGTGAGCGCTTGTCGCCATGGCAATGGCAAGTGCAGGGAATAGGGCAGAAATGAGGGGGCGAACGGAGGCGGGCGCGATCATCGTTGGTCCGCCTTCAAACGACCGCCACGCTCCAACTCCTCCATGAATTGCTCGGGCGGTGTGGCGCCAACCAAGCGCTTGCCGCTTGCCAGCACCACGGTGGGCGTGTTGTTCATGCCATAGCGCTCACCGAGCTTGAGGATCTCTACCAAACCATCGGTGTTGCACGACTCGGGCAATTGCGGCCGTGCGCCGTCCATGATGGCTTTCCACACGCCGGCACGGTCGCGTGAGCACCAGGCCATCCGTGCAAGAGATTGACTTCGCCGATCAGTGATAGGGAAGATGAAGCGATAGATGGTCACGTTGTCGATCTGGTCGACGAACTTTGTGAAGACTCGGCAGATGGGGCAGAACGGGTCTTCGAAGAGCGCCATCACACGGCTTCCATCTCCGTGCACTTCCTTAATCGCGTGCTGCAGGGGAAGCTTGTTGAATGGAATGACCATCCTCTTGTCTTGTTGCAAGGCGGTCAGGTCTGTTTTGCTCTTCAAATCCATCAACGAGCCGCCCACAAAACTGTAACGACCAGTTTCATTAACATAGAATATCTCCCCTTCGGAAATCACCTCATAAATGTTGGTGAGCGGCGTTGTATTGATTTGC
>CALMCS010000081.1 GCA_937862875.1 uncultured Comamonadaceae bacterium | reverse complement strand
GTCGCCGATGGCGAAGATGTGCGGCACATTGGTGCGCATCTGGATGTCCACGTTGATGAAACCGCGGTCCGTCACAGACACGCCGGCCTTGTCGGCAGCGATCTTCTTGCCGTTGGGGGTGCGGCCCACGGCCTGCAGCACCAGGTCGTAGGTGCCTTCGCTCTTCGTGCCGTCCAGGCCCTCGAACTGCACCTGGATGCCTTCGGGCGTGGCCTGGGCGCCCACGGTCTTGGTCTTGAGCAGGATGTTGTCGAAGCGGTGCTTGTTCATCTTCTCCCAGACCTTGACGAGGTCGCGGTCCGCGCCCTGCATCAGGCCGTCCATCATCTACTGGCTGCAAACTGAACCCACGCTCGACGCGCCGGCCTGACGGCAGCCCAGGCCCAGCCAAGCGCTCAGCTATTCCAGTTGGTCACAAAGCCGCCCGTCGCCGTCAAGGAGACGGCGGCTTCTTATTCTCCTTGTCGATTTCGCGCATGGCGCGGCGCAGGAACTGCATTTGCTCGTCCACCGTGCGGCAGGCCTCGCAAATCACGAAGTGATACCGCAAGCGCGCACGCTCGGGTGGGGGCATTTTGCGGTCGAGCCCCTCGCTGATGAGCCTCGACACTTCCTTGCAATCCAAGCCTAATTTCATCGTTGCCCTTTAAACCAATTACGGTCAAGACATTCGCGCAGCCGCATGCGGGCACGGTAGAGCATCACACCACAGTTCGTGCCGGTGATGTCCAATTCGGCACAGATGTCCTCCACGTCCTTCTCCAACCATTCGCGCATCATGAATACGCGGCCCATCTTGGGCGGCAACCGGTCAATGCATGTTTGCAATGTCTCGAAGAACTGACGCTGCTCAAGCGACTTTTCTGGGTGCTGCCAGGCCGACGGCTGTTCCTGCCAGTGGCCATCCTTGGCGAAGAGTGCGTCCATGGCGTCGTCCATGCTCTGCTCGTCGAACTGCTCGATGTGCACTTCGCGCCCGCGCTTGCGGATCACGTCGATGATTTTGAACTTAAGAATGGCGGTGGCGTAGGTGCAGAGTGAACTGCGGCCCTCAAATCTGTCTGGCCGCTCAAGGATGGCCAAGAAGGTCTCTGAGACCACGTCCTCGGCGACGCTTTCGTTGCGCAATTGCATGGTGGCAAGACGCAATAAGGGCCGGTGCAATTGGGCGAGTTCGGCTTCGATGCTCATTGGGAAAGGTACATGATGTGCTCTGGCGAGACCGAAGTAGGCTTGGGTGGCCGGTGACCCGATCGGCATCGCGGCTTGTCCTCCTCCGCTCCGATACGTGCTTCTCGTTTCAATTGCAGAGACAGAATACACTTTTTTCGTTACAGATCAGCGTGATACGCTGGAACTGGCTACAGGGTCAGGCTATCAGGAGAGCCGTCGAGATTCGAAAGAGTCGTAATGCAAGCCTGGACAGTCCGACTATGAAGGCTTGTGCTTTTTTTGCCGGATTCCCATCATGAAACTGATGCTCGACTGCCGTGCCTTGGTAAGGCTTCTCAGTCAGTCGCAAGACGACATGCCGCCGCTGGCCATCCGGGTCAGCATGAGGCTGCACCTGATCACCTGCCGATCCTGCCGCAACGTCGATGAACAGATGCGTTTCGTTCGCACGGCGATGCAAGCACCGGAAGTGACCGCACCGGCCTGCGTGTGTCCTGCGAAGCCATCCCAGTGAACCTCCGTCACCGCGCGAACTGTTGACGCTCAACGGCTGCGAATGCTTCACCACGGGCAGCGCGTGCTGCCTTGATAGCACGCTAGTCAGCGAGCGCTACCCCGTCTGAGACGACGTGGTGCTGGCTTGCTGCAACCGCGCGCACCGAGTGTGCTGCCAAGCATGGCCGAGCATGCCTTCCCGTTGGCTAATTGAGAGAATCGGGGTGCCACCCAGCTTGGCCAGAGGCTGCGCCCGCGCCAGGCTATGTGGCACCCCGGTTGAGGCGGGGCGATGCCCTTTGAACTTTGCGGGCGCGTTCTGGCATCAATTCTTAACAAAGGACGAGGATTGTTCGTCGAAGCGGTACATCTTCAAGAAGCGCTCCGTCTCTGCCTTTACCTGCGCCCGTGTCAGCGTGCTCATGTCCCGCGGAATACCCCCCACCGGGATCCACTGGCTCTTTTGATCATCCCATGTGTTCATGCTCAGAAACTTGTCGCGCATAGCCTTGACCTCCATGCGGGACATGACGCCGGCGGGCATGACAAATTCGTCTTTGAGTACCCAGTTATCGGTCACGCTGTCCCAGCGCGCCATGGCGAAGAACGCGTCGCGATCCATCTTCACCTGTGCACGTGTGGTGGGGGTGCCCTGGGCATGCACAGGCGCCAAGGTGATTGCAGACAAGCCAAACACGAGGCCGGCTGCGACGATCGAACGGGTGATGCTGAGTTTCATGTCAATTTCTCCAAGTTAGGTTCAGTTGGGACCAGAAAGCTTCTGGCCTTTTATCATAGTCGAGGAACTGCAGCCCGTCTTACAAGATTCGGTCGGCATCAGTGTGCCCGCTACAGCTTGTCTTCCGGTTTCAGCTGCTGCAGCAGGATCTACAGCGAAGCCCCAACAGGAAGACGCGCATGCTGTCCTTCACGCGCTGCTGGTTCAGTTCAAACAACTGCACGCCGGCGCCGAGCAGGGCTTCGAGGCAGCGCGCGCAAGCCAGGCATACCAGAGGGTTTGTCGGTCTATGCCAGCGAATTTGGCTGCGCCTGCACCGCGTATTCCGCGCCTGCTGTCCGCCTACTTTGTATTGGGTTCTGCGATCTGTGGGCCGCGTACTCTGAACCGTGAGTTCAAGACCCTGGACTTCCTGAACTGGATCGACTGTCGGCGCCTGCCGCAGTGGCAATGCAACAACGAGGGCACTTCATTGTGTGAGAGCTTGCTCGCAGAATCAGCTTGAGCAAATCTCATCACACAAGTTCGGCTCGCCCTTGCCCCCAGCCATACGCCACCAGCGACTCAAGAACGGCCTGTTGTGCAGCGCTGGAGGGCCGTTCGGCCTGCGTCAGCACACTGACCTTGCGGACGATGGGCACGTCGGTCATGGTCACGCAGGCCAACTGGGCCGCCCTGGCGAGCGAGATGGGCATGAAGGCCACTCCGAAGTTGGCACGCACCAAGGCCTGTATCCAGTCTTCTCGTGAAGATTGCTGAACCACTTCCAGCATGACGCTCCGGTCGCTCAGAAGACGTTCAATATAGGTTGAAAACTCGCACATTACACGTTCGCAATAGCGCTCGCGGTGCAGTTCAGCCATCTCGACACTCGTGCGCCCGCTGAAACGGTGGTCGTCGCCGATTGCCAGCACGTACTCCTCGCTGAACAGCTGCGTGGCAGCAAAACGTTTGGGCATTTCGTAGGGTGAGCACATGATGCCCACGTCGACATCGCCTTGGTCCAGCGCATCTGTCAAGACTTCCAGATTGCCTTCTCGAAAACTCAGCTCAATCTCGTTGTGGCCTTCTTGGCTGTCGACGAACCCCGGCAGAACCTGCTGGAATGGCGCACCGCCTCGCAGGCGCGCTCGAAGGCAGAGCGGTCCAGGTGCAGCAAT
>CALMCS010000080.1 GCA_937862875.1 uncultured Comamonadaceae bacterium | reverse complement strand
GCCCGGCCAGCAGCCACTGGGCTACTGCGGAAACGGCTGCAACGATGAAAAAACCGGGTATTCGTAAAAGTGTGTGGGCGCCGGGAGGTGCTGACGATGGCGCACACGGTCTATAGATCGTAAAAGCGTGTTGCCTTTTCTCGCCAAGACGGATAGAATTGATTTTGCTAAATCGTAAAATCGTGTTGGAGAGTACCTATGAATGTTGCCTCACCCATTGCTGAAACGGCACGCCTCGAAACCGCCACCGAGACACTCGCCGAGTACATCGGGTACTTGAACTGTGAGATCGACACCGAGCAGGAAAAAGTCGAGCCGAACCCTGAGCGCATCACTGCACTTGAGCACGAATTGGACATTGTTCTTGGCGAGCGCCGGGCGCTGACGCCAAGCAATCGCGACATCATCAACCGGGCGCTGTACGTCTACGCGCCAATGCTGAAACCTATGCAATCCTGATCTCATGACAGATCGCCAGTTCCTGCTGACGGCTGCCAAGCACGCCGCTATCTACCGAAAGATCGAAGCGCATCATTTCAGCGGGACAACTCCGCAGGATAGCCCGAAGGTCATCATTCTTGGCGGTCAGCCCGGCGCAGGCAAAAGTGGCTTGCTGGAGGCGAGTAAGCAGGACTTCCCTGGCTGTAATGTGGTGTCGATCAATGGGGACGAACTGCGTTACTACCATCCGCAATATAGGGAAATCCAAAAGGCGGATGAGCGACATTTCGCTGAATTAACCGATCCGCATGCAAGGCAGTGGACGAAGCAGCTTTTTGATCGTGCGATTGAGACTCGGCGGAACATCCTCTTTGAGGGAACCATGCGTGAGGCTGGGCCTATCACGCAAACAATGGCCCGGTTGAAGTCGTCAGGGTATCAAATCACTGCTCGGATCATTGCTGCCAGCGAGCACGATAGTGTTGCGGGCATCTTTCGACGCTACGAAGAGCAGAAAGCAGCCAAGGGTTTCGGCCGTTGGTCGAATATCAAAGCCCACAACGAAGCGTATGTGGGTGTGCCTGTAACGGTTGGGCTGATAGAAGATCATTGCTTTGCTGATCGTGTAGAGGTCTACAACAGGCGCGGCGTGTTGTTGTATGCCAATATCCTTGAGCAAGGAGGCTGGTCACAAAAACCCCAAGGCGCGGCAGTTATTCAAGCTGAAAGAAACCGATGCCCGACAGTCGATGAAGTTCGGCAACGTGAGTCGGAATGGTCAACGGTTTTGACGATGATGTCTGCGCGTCGCGCAGCAGAATTAGATATTCAAATTGTGCGCAATGTGGCTGAAACATACCTTCATTGCGAATATCAGGCCAATGCTTCCAGCTATCACGACGAGATTCTGCGACGTGTAAGTGGGCTTTCGTCGCTCGAACGAGCAGCCGGTGCCGCCTATACCTTATGGCAAATTGCAGACACAACAATTCTCAGTACAAGTAACCCTGATTGTGTCGATTGGCACGCCGTTGACAGGGCGGTCGTGATCGAAAGCATCGGCGAACATCAGCAAACTTCCGAAAGCGTAGCTGAAGTTCTTTGCAAATACAGCCCCGGCACAGTTTCATTGGCTGGCAAAGCAATTGCGCTGGAGGCCATCAACCGATTCATTCTTGAACAGTCGGCGTGGCCCAGCGCCGGACATGCTGGCGAGGGATGTGAGCCATGAAGTTCCCCGGTGTCAAACGCCGCCCTCCTTTCGTGACGTTGCCACGACACAAGCGCAGTCACGAGGTCATTCGCCTCAAGGGCAAGATGCGCCGCGATGCAGCCGAGTACGGTGGCCGGTTCACCAGCCGCCTCGTGCTGAATGAGCCGGGCCGCCCCGACCTGTACAACCAGTGGTTTGACTTCTACTTTCCGGGCACGGATCGGTTCACGATCTGGAACGCCAGTTTCGTGACCGCCCGCAAAGCATTCTGGGACAAGGCTCATGACCTCGCGCACACCCGCGTGGGCGCGATGCTGACACCGGAAGAGCGAGAAGAGAACTCCAATTGGGAGTTCGTACCAGCACAGCGCTCAAGCACCGGAAAAATCCTCACCTACAAACTGGCCGAGCGCGAAGAAATGCGCTTCGAGCAGTTTGGTGGACTGACCTTTCGTGAGCAGTGGCGCAAGCTGGAAGCAAAGATTGCGTGCAACGAACCGCCCGTGATCCATGAATCCTTCAAACTCGACCGCAGCTACGTCCACGGCATCGGCTTGAAGATCGTGCTTGATGTGGATGTCATCAATCAGGCATCCATTGAGGCTGCGATTGATCGCTTCATCGCAGTTGGCGAAACCGATTGGGTATCGCCTGAACCCGTGCCTCGTGATCGACTGCCAGTCGTCAGCGAGCACGAGGCATTGGCGACCATTAAGTTTCCAGCGGAATAAATTGGATTATCCCAGCAATGAAAACCAAGAAAAAGCCTCCTTTGCCCGTAGACATCAAGCTGCCAGAACGAGTGATGTTTGATGACGAAACCATGTTTGTCACGCTACGAACTCTCGACGAGCTTGAGCGGTTTTGGCAAGAGAACAAGGGGCAATTTGAGTTTGCTTGCGAAGGGAAAGGCTGGGAGAACCCCATATTCTTACGTGAGTACGAGTGGGTTTTTGGCACTTCCAAATCTGCCGTGGTACGACAAGTCATGCGCTGGAGCGAATCTGGCGTCAGTTGCGAATTCTATGATTGGGCAAAGAATGACCCGTCAATGCACCGTTGCTGGTTCAATGACCGAGAAGCGTACCGTGACTCTCAGATTGAAAAAGGTCTTTGGTCTGACGAGGATGAGGCGGATTACAAAGCGGATTGCATCCGCAGATCACCAAATACCTATCGTGGTTGGTGGCAGTTGAAAGATATTCCCGGTGGGTGCGACCCTTTGGACTGGTTCAATCCGTGCATTCATCATGAAGAGCTATTCGATCCCAACATGCCCATTGTGCAGGTGGAAAAGACGCTGCAAGAGCAAACATTCGACGACTGGAAGCAGTCAGATGTCTATGAGATTGAATATCACGACCGAGAAAGCATAGCAAATGCGATCGCTTATTGGCGTGATGAGCAATCTGCCGGACGAGGCTACTATGGCGAAGAAAATGAGGCTGCGGCTGTCTCATGACGCTCAAGACAAGGCTACAAGCCGACATTTCCTCTGGCGAGATCAATACAAAACAGAAGCTGCTTGAGCGCGCAGCACTGCTTGACCTGAAAGTCACCAGAAACGGGCGTGATTATGTCGGTTTACTGGGGCCTGACGGGAAACGGTTCCGAGTTCGTTTCTGCTTCTCCGACAACACGCAATCTGTCAGTCCTGAATATCCTGCTGACACGGACGCTGCCGCCAGCATCCGCCCACTCGGATACTGGATTTATGCGCTGACAGCGCATAGCCCAGACGGTAAGCGCAAAGCCTGCTACATCGGGCAGACCGTCAATCTCAAGCGACGATTCCGCGAGCACCTTCGGCGCAATCGCCCCGGCCATGCCTCATTCGCACTCTTCGAGTGGGCCGCCCACGAACAGGCCGAAGTTCGGGCGACGGTGCTCTCGTGGGTTGATGGCGACCAAAGCTACGCATCTCGATTCGAGGGCTATTGGTTGAAGCTGGCCGTCGAGGCTGGCTTTGTGGCTCCCGACGCACACAACTGGGGTCGCCTCCCGCAGCCCAGCAACCCGGTTGGTCAGCCGCCCCGTTGGCCTGCCTCGGAAGTATTGGCGGCTTCGATCCCTCTGCCGGAACTTGTGGAGCATGGCCTCACGCCGGTTGAATTGTTCGTTGCCAGTCGTGTGCCGTTCTGATGCCATCGAAGAAAGGAAACCATGCTCGGATACTGGATCGTCGTCTCAACGCAAACACCCGAAGAACGGGACGCCATCATCGACCGCAAGAAGTCTGTTCTCGCGGAGTGGGAAACGGGCGTTGGCGGCATTCGCTGGCTGGAAAAGCTGGTCGAGGAAGGCAAGGCCACCAAGCTGCGCGGCGACG
>CALMCS010000079.1 GCA_937862875.1 uncultured Comamonadaceae bacterium | reverse complement strand
AACGCGGTTTTCGCTCAGCGATTCCAGAATCACCGGATAGGTTCCTGTGCGCCCGCCAAGCAGACAGTCATCCGGCACAAAGGCATCAGTGATATGAATCAGAGCGGTTTCAGAGGCACGAATGCCTTCCTTGCGCAGCTTGTGAATTTCAAAACCCGGGTGCGGCAGCTCCACGATGAACAGGCTGATCGAATCGGATTTGAGCGCCGGATCCGTGCGCGCCGCCACCAACAGAAAGTCGGCAATGGGCGCGTTGGTGATGTAGAGCTTGCTGCCGTTGAGCATCCAGCCGCCATCGACCTTCTTGGCGCTGGTCTTCATGGCGCGTACGTTGGAGCCACCATCTGGCTCGCTCAAGCCAAAACCGGCGATCTTGTCGCCCGACAGCGCGGGGCGGAAAAAGCGTTCCTTCTGCTCAGGCGTGCCGGTCTTCCAGATCGGCCAGATGCCCAGATGGGTGTGGGCAGACCAGGAGGATGCAAACCCCTGGCTCATGTAGCTGAGCTCTTCGCGAACGATGCAATCGCTCACCTTGTCCATGCCACTGCCACCATCCTCTTCGGGATAGCGCACACCCAGCAAACCCAACTCGCCCCAGCGCTTGAATGCCTGGCGTGGAAAGCTCTCATTTTCCTCAGCATCCACCACCAACGGTGCCATCTCTTGTTGACACAATCTGCGCACCGTCTCGCGAACCGACTCGTGCTCTTGCGAAAAAGAAAAATCGAGGCTCATATTGCTCCTTGTTGCTCTCCAGGCTTGGGCCTAGAGATTGATTCTTTATAAAGAATTAAATTCGTTATGAAGAATAATAAAACTGGAAATGGGTGATGTCAACCCGCAATTCCGGCAATTTCCGGCTTCGCACGCAGCCTCAGCGCCCCGCAGCTCGACCGAGCCGGGCGAGATAGGCAGAAATCCGTTCGCGCACTCCATTTCCGGCAAAGTTCTCCCCCATCAGCGGTGCAGCCCGGTTCACCTCGGCCATCAGCGCCGCTGCAGGCGTGTGCAACAAGCGACTGCGGCGCGCCACGCCCAGCCCCGCGGCGCGCGCCAGGTAATAGCCGAGGCGCTGCTCTACAAGCACATCAAATTCCTGAGTCGGCAGCACCTCGGTCAGGAAGCCGGCCTGCCAGGCCTCGGTCGCATTCATCGACTGACCCAGACACATGCGGGCGGCCAAAGCCGGTGACACCCGGGTGCGCAACACGGCGTCCACCAGCACTGGAAACATGCCGAACTCGATCTCGGGACAGGCCAGATCCAGATCGTCCGCTGCCAGCACCACGTCGGCCAGCGCCAACAAAAGCGCGCCGGCACCCGATGCCTTTCCACGCGCGACCACCACCAAAGGCACCGTGCTGGCAGCCAATTGCCCGATCAGTGACAGCAAGGCGTGCTCCTGCCGCGCCAGCGTGTCAGCGCCAGACACAAATTCAGCAATGTCCGCGCCCGCACAGAACAAGCGGTTGCTGGCACTGCGCAGCACGCAGATCTGCGCAGCCTGACCATCAGAGGCAGGAGCGATCGCCCGTGCCAGCGAATCCATCATCGCGGCCGTCAGCGCATTGGCCTTGCGTGGCCGGTTGAGTGTGATGGTCCTCAGCGCCACCGCTTCCGTACCCTCTGCGCCCACGGTGACCACGCCATCCACTACCTGCACTTCATCCAGATCATTCATTTCGATACCGCCTTTGTTGATATGCGCCAGAAGCCTCGCTCCCAACCCCGACTAGGGAAAACCACAGTGTTTATTTCTTAGGGAGAATAATATTCTGAATACAAATTACAAAGGAGACAATCATGGGCAACCCCAACACTCGGCGTGCGCCGGGGAACGAGGTCGACAGGACCGCGTTCAGAGAGATGTGTCGCGTGTTCGCGGAGCGCGAAATCGGTCCCCGGTGGCAGAAGGCGGACGAAGAGAAGCGCTTTCCGCGCGAGTTCTACGTCGCGGCTGCGAAGGCCGGGTTGATCGGCATCACCGCCACCGAGGACGTTGGCGGCGCCGATCTGGGGGCCTATGAAGAAGCGATTGCCATGGAGGAGCTTGCCAAGGTCAATCCCAATCTGGCGGTCTCGGTGCTGGTGCAGAACGTGGCCGGCTCCATCCTGTATGAGTACGGAGACGCCCAACATCGAGAACTGGCGCGCAAGACCATCGCCGGTGAATGCCTGGTGGCCATCACGATCACCGAGCCTGAGGCGGGGAACGACATCCAGAACGTGAGCACGCGCGCTACCCAGGATGGCGATGAGTGGGTGCTCGACGGCATCAAGTCCTTCATCACGCTGGGCGGCGATGCCGACATTCTGGTCACGCTCGCGCAGACCGACCCCTCCGCGGGTCGCCATGGCATGCGCTTCTTTGCGGTCGACCGCCGCACGCCCGGAATCCAGACCAGCCAGATCGATACCTACGTCAACCGCCCTGCTCCCACATTCCGCGTCATGTTCGACAAGGCGCGCGTGCCGGCCAGCTGCATGCTCAATGCGGGTTTCGCCGAAATCATGGCCGGCTTCAATCGGGAACGCATCATGGTGGCCGCGCGCTGGCTGGGACATATGCAAACGGCATTGGACTGGGGCCTGGAGTACGCGCGAACCCGGCACTAGTTCGGTCACCCCATCGGCGCGAATCAGTCCATTGCCTTCGCGTTGGCTCAGGCCCATCTGGATATCGAGGCGGCCCGCCGGCT
Organism: uncultured Comamonadaceae bacterium; assembly: GCA_937862875.1. GTDB lineage: Bacteria > Pseudomonadota > Gammaproteobacteria > Burkholderiales > Burkholderiaceae_C > Diaphorobacter_A. The sequence goes on along the minus strand of CALMCS010000079.1, from coordinate 1,483 downwards.
CACCTATTACGCGGCAGAGCGCTGGGACAGCGGCGCACCTTTGCAAGACGTGATTCTCGACGTTTCAACCGCCAAGCTGCACTGCACGCAAGCGGTTGTACGCGTGACCCAAACCGTATTGCACACCGCCGGCGGCTGGGGCCTGACAAGCGAATTGCCTGCCATGCGATGGGCGATGGATGCCTTGGTTGCTCCCGTGACTGTAGGCAGCGTAGAGATTCAACAGCGCGCCATTGCGCGCCAGTTGAACCTGCCAGTGGACTGATCTCAACCCTTCTCCAGGAGACAAACCGTGAACACCCAACGCTCTAGCTTCAAGCTGCGCACCCTCGCAATTTCCACCGCCATACTGGCGCTCACCCATCTGACGGCGCATGCCAACGACTACCCCGCCAAACCCGTCAACTTCATCGTGGCGTCTTCCGCGGGCGGTATTCTGGACACCATCGGGCGCATCATTGCGCGCGGCATGGAGAAAATGGGGCAGCCGATCGTCGTGCAAAACGTTCCCGGCGGCGGCAGTTCCATTGGAACCGCGGCGGTAGCGCGCGCCCCCGCCGACGGCTATACCGTGGGCATGGTCGCCACCAGCCACGCCATCAATCCCAGCGTCTACAAAAAGCTGCCGTATGACACCCTGCGCGACTTCACCACCGTGTCGCACGCAGTCAACCTGAGCAACGCGCTGGTGATCAACCCGACGATCGGTGCCAACACCTTGCAGGAATTCATCGCATTGGCGAAAAAAGACCCCGCCAAGTTCAACTGCGGCTCGGCCGGCAATGGCCAATCCAACCATCTGTCGCTGGAAATGTTCAACACCGAGGCCGGCGTCAAACTCAATCACGTCCCCTACAAGGGCAGCGCGCTGGCTCTCAACGACGTGATCGGCGGCACACTCAGCTGCATGTTTGTGGATGTGCTGTCGATCAAGCAGCATGTCAATTCAGGCACCGTGCGCGCACTGGCCGTGAGCGGCAAGGAACGCGTGACCGATCTGCCCAACGTCCCCACCTTTGCCGAAGCGGGCATGCCCACCTTCGACGCCAACTCGTGGCTGGCTGTCGTGGTTCGCACAGGCACGCCCAAGGAAACCGTGGACAAACTGGGGCAGTCTGTCGCCAGCACCATGAACGACCCCGCCGTGCGCCAACGGCTGCAGGCGCTTGGTGTGGTGCCGGTGGGCGCTTTGCCCGATGAGTCACAGAAATTCGTAGAGAAAGAAATCGGTCGCTATTCACAAGCCATTCAAAAGGCTGGAATCAAGACCGAATAACCCCCGAGATATTCATGAACACCGCATCCACAGCACTCCCCACCACCGACTCCGACATCCGAGAACCATCGCGCCTGCAAAGCGTCTTCCAGGCACGCAGCGTGGCCATCGTCGGTGCCAGCGCCGATCCCGGGAAAATCACGGGCCGTCCTCTCGCCTACATGCTCGCGCGTGGCTACAAGGGCGAGTTGTATCCCGTCAACCCGG
>CALMCS010000078.1 GCA_937862875.1 uncultured Comamonadaceae bacterium | reverse complement strand
GCCTGCCCAAAGGCTTCATGCGCCACCACCGTTCGTGGACCGAGAGCTTTCGCGTGGGGCTCGAAGACTTCGGCCCCGTTGCGGCGGAGCGCATGTTGTCGCCCGGTCGCATGTCGCATTCACTGTTTCTGTTTGGCGTGATGCAGGCACTGTGGTGCGGTTCCGGCGCGATCGTGCAGGAGCGGTTTTCCGCACTGCGCTGTCTTCACACCCTGAGCGACGCAGAGGTACCCTGCCTCGTGGCCGTGCCCAGCCAGTTGCTGCTGATGCTGCAATGGGCCGCGCAGCGCGCGCTGCCGCCCATCGAGGGCGTGCGCTTCATCATGATCAGCGGTGCGCGCTGGATGCGTTCTCAGACCCCGGCGCTGCAGGCGCTGTTTCCGAATGCGCGGATCGTCGAGTTCTACGGCGCATCCGAGGCCAGCTTCATCGCCTGGATGGATGCCGACGCGGACACCCCGCCGCAGGCCGTGGGCCGCCCGTTCAGCAACGTGCAATTGTCGATTCGGCCCGTGCAGACGCAGGACCACAGCGATGACGATCCCACGACTGAAACGGATACGGACAGCGGCCTGATCTACATCCGCAGCCCCATGCTCTTCATCGACTACGTGGGCGAGAACATCGACCGCACCGGCGTGCTGCGCGATGGCGAATGGCTGTCGGTGCGCGACATGGGGCATGTGGATGCCTCGGGCCTGCTGCACCTCGCCGGCAGGCAGAGCCGCATGATCGTCACGCGCGGGAAAAACCTGTTTCCCGAAGAGCTGGAAAACCTGCTGCAGGAGCACCCCGCCATACAGCGCGCGTCGGTGCTCGGCGTGCCCGATGTGCTGCGCGGCATGCAACTGCACGCGGTCATTCAGTGGCGTGAGGCGGAGGTCCACAACGCCGCGTTGACGCAATGGCTGCGCGAGCGCACCGAGAGTTTCAAGCTGCCGCGCCAATGGTGGATGGCCCCCGAATGGCCGCAAACCACCAGCGGCAAAACCGATCACTCGAAGCTCGCCCAGGCGGTGCGCCATGCGCTGTCCGAAGACGCTTCGAGCACCCACAACGGCGTGACGGTGACGCCATGGAACGGATGACGGCGATGCGCGAACCGATCGAACCCAACCCTCCGCACTGGCCCGCCATCGTCTCCTGGGCGCGCAGTGCCATCGTCCCCAAGGGGGGCGCATTCAACGCCCTGCAACCCCATGAGATCGCCGCGCCACTCGTGCACGCCCTGCTCGCGCAAGCCGGCCTCGGCACCGACGACATCGATGCCGTCGTGCTCGGCAACGCGCTCGGCGCGGGCGGCAATCCGGCGCGCATGACGGCGCTGGCCGCAGGCCTGTCGCCGCGCTGCGCGGCCTTCAGCATCGACAGCCAATGCTGTGCCGGTCTGGATGCGATCGGCGTCGCGGCCGGCCTGATCCACTCGGGCCAGGCCGACGTGGTGATCGCCGGTGGCGTGGAGGCCTGGAGCCGCGCGCCCATTCGCCAGACGCGCCCGCTGCACGAGCACGAAGCGCCGCAAACCTACGAGCGCCCACCGTTCGCACCCGACCCGGCGCAAGACCCCGACCTGCTGCAGGCCGCCTGCGACCACGCCTTCGCGCAAGGCGTGAGCCGCACACAACAGGACACGTACGCGCTGCTGAGCCACGAGCGTGCGCAGACCCTGCATATGCATTCTCAATGCGGCGAGATAGTGCCGATAGCAGGCCTTAACAACGACGCCTATCCGCGCCACATCTCGCCTGAACGAGCAGCCCGCATGCCGGTGATTGCGCACGCTGCGGGCGACACCGCTCGCGAATCCGGTTTGACTGCGCTCACCATTTCGGCCAAGGCCGATGGCGCTGCTGTGGTCTTGCTCGCATCGCAGCGGGCCTGCGAACGCCTTCATCTCAAGCAGCGAGCGCACTGGATCGCAAGCGCGATGCTTGGCGGCGATTCGCGCATGCCACTGAGCGCAGCCGCACTCGCCGCATCCAAGGCGCTGGCAACCGCTGCCGTACAACTTCAGCGCGATGCCTTGCTGGCCTCGCAATTGCAGGCCATCGAGCTGCACGACGCCTTCGCCGTGCAGGGCATTTCGTTTTGCGATGCGCTGGGTTTGAAGATTCAGGACATCAATACCGGCGGCGGCGGTTTGGCGCGCGGACATCCCATTGGCGCATCCGGCGCGGTGGCGCTGGTGCGCCTGCTGGCGACGTTGGACGCACAGCGATCCGCTGCGGCAGACACCGGCCGAACACCCCTACCCCTCACCGGAATGGCTGCCATCGCCGGCGCAGGCGGCCTCGGCGCGGCCTGCATCGTGCGCATGGGGAACATGGAAAACATGGAAAACTCGGAGACTGGCGAATGAACGCGCTGACCGAACCGCTGGAAAGACCAGAAGAGCCCGTCTCGCAACACAACGACGCCCTGCAATTCCTGCACCAGCGCCGCTCGACCCGCGCCTTCACCGCAGAGCCCGTGCCCGATGCGCTGCTGCAGCAACTGCTGATGGCCGCGCGCGCGGCACCCAGCGGGGCCAACCTGCAGCCGGGGCGGTTCATCCAGGTGAGTGGAAACGCCCGTGAGGCGCTGAGCCAGGCCCTCCTGCAGGATCGGCACACCGGCGTCCCGGAACGCGAGGACTACGGCTACTTCCCGCGCCCCATGCCCATGCAATTGCGCAAGCGCCAAGTGGCGGCCGCGCAGGCGCTGTACAGCACGATTGGCGTGCAGCGCGGCGACGAGCAAGGCCGGGCCGCGCAGTTCGATCGCAACTACCAATTCTTCGACGCGCCGGTCGCCCTGGTGGTGACCATCGATGCGCACTTCGGTGCGGGCGGCTATATGGATCTGGGAATGGCCCTGTACGGCCTGCAGCTGGCCGCCAGCGCGGTGGGAATGGGGAGTTGTGCCATCGGCGCGCTGGCCTCCTATCCCGACACCGTGCGCCGCGTGCTGGGCCTTGCGGCCGTTCAGCACATTGTCTGCGGCATCGCCCTGGGTTGGCCGGACCACCACGCGCCCATCAACCAGACCGTCACCCAACGCGCGCCACTGGGCGAGTACTTTGCCCGTGTCGCCGATTGAGTCGGCCCGCTCCGGCCCCGCCCTGCCGTCGCTCCGATAGTTCGAGGAATTCGAAAATTCGTTAGAAACCAACTATCGATAGACTGCAGAAAAAAAAGGCGGTGGGTCCAGCCCATCGCTCAAGGAACAAACACCAGCCCTTTGCCAAACACCGCACGCACGGGCAGCATCAGCTGGGTGCCTGCCAGCGTCTTGCGCCGAAGACGCATGAGGGACGACTCGATGCGGTGAAAACCATCCTCCGCCTCTGCGTGCCCCATCGCCTTGACGAGGTTGGACTTGGAGACCATGCCGCCATTCGCGGCCATCAGGCATTCGAGCAGCTCGCATTCGCGGCTGGTCAGGCGAATCGTGCGCTGGTTGGGAGCGACCAGGCGCGGCACGCTCAGGTCGAGCCGCCAGGAGTTTTCCTGCTCGGCATTGGACACCCGCATCTCCAGTTGACGCAGCTGGGCACGGATGCCCGCACCCAACTCGGCCAGGGACAGCGGCTTGACGAAGTACTGCAAGGCTCCTGCATCGAGACTGGCGACCCGGGCACCCGCATTGGAGCCCTGCGACAGCACGATGACCGGAATGCGCTGTGCGACCAGACGCCGCACCAAGGCGAGCCCGGAGTCCACGCCCAGGTCCAGATCGACGATGACCAGGTCGGCCTTCTCTTTGAGCAGACCGATATAGAAGTCCTCTATCGAGCCGGCACCCCAAGTGGTGTAACCGGATTCGTCGAGGTAGCGACAGACATGCAAACGATGTGCGTCGTCGCCGTCAACGACCGCTACAGTAAATTTGACTGACGATGTGAGAATTTGTTGCATAGTGAAACCACAAGTTTTGGAAAATTCTCTCCATCGGCATCGGGTTGTGCCATGCTCAAAAACACTTAGTTATTCACAATATGTATTTCATTGCTACGGCCTATTGCAAACAATTGTCAAACAACTCTTGCGCCAACCTGTCAACTTCGACAGATAACACTCGTGTATTTCCGATGTTCTGAAGGTTCGAATATCAGTAATGATCACTGCCCGCAACGCGAGCAATGATCACACGAAACGCAATCAGAAGGCGGTAATGACCGAGCCCTTGAATTGGGTTTCAATGAACTTGCGAATTTCCTCAGACTGATAGGCGCTGATTAATTTTTTCACCCATGGCTTGCCCTTGTCTTCATCGCGGATGACAAGAATATTTACATATGGGTTCTTCGCGGACTCCAGCGCGATCGAGTCGGTCTTCGGGTTCAGACCCGCGGACAGCGCGAAATTGGTGTTGATGGCGGACGCATCCATGTCATCCAGCGAACGCGGCAACTGAGCCGCATCCAGCTCCACAAAGCGCAGCTTCTTGGGGTTGGAGACGATGTCGAGCGGCGTCGCCTTCAGGCCAGCGCCCTCTTTCAGCTTGATCAGGTCGAGCGACTGCAGCAGCAACAGCACGCGGCCGCCGTTGGTTGGGTCGTTGGGAATGCCGAAACGTGCGCCCTGCTTCAGCTCGGTCAGCGCCTTGATGCGCTTGGAATAGATGCCGATCGGGAAATTCACGGTGTCGGCGGCCCAGCTGATCTTGTAGCCGCGGTCCTTGACCTGTGCGTCCAGATATGGGCGGTGCTGATAGCTGTTGGCATCCAGTTCACCGGCGGAGAGCGCCGCGTTGGGCTGAACGTAGTCACCAAATTCAATCACTTGAATTTTCAGACCGTCCTTCTCCGCCACTTTCTTGACCTGCTCGAAAATCTGAGCGTGAGGGCCGCTGGTGACGCCGACCTTGATGGAGGTCTTGTCTTGTGCGAAGGCGTTGCCGGTGAGCGTTGCCGCGGCGGCAAGCGCGACGCCTGCCTGAAGAAGATTGCGTTTGGAAATCACCATGTACTGCTTCCTGAAAGGAACGAAACCTAGCATCGTAATTCAACATCAGGGGTGGTTATAAGATTAGTTTCCTATATGCAAACAACCAGATTCCCACCCCGTGGCACCGACGGCACCCGCTGCAGCGCCTGCTTCAGGTGCGCAGCGCCAGATTGTTGAGTTTGTCCAGACGCTCGGGCCAGGTGCCCTCCTGCGCCGACTGCAGAAGAATGCGGGTCCATGACACCCAGGCATCCCATTGCACCCGCTTGTCCCACGCGTTGCCCCAGGCGCTGAAGCACTGCAACGCGCTTTGCGCCGCGCGCACCGCGTCGTCCTGGCGACCGGCGGACAGATAGACCTGCGCCAGCACCATCTGCGGCTCGCCCACCCACGGGTTCAGGCGCACGGCCTGTTCGAGCACGGCGGTGACCACGTCCAGATCGACCAGCGGCTGATCCAGCTGAATCACCGACCAGTACAGCGACGTCGCCGCCGCATCGTTTTCCTTGGTCACGCCCTCGGTGCAGAAATTGAACACCGGCGGAATCGGCAATTGGTCCTTCAACCCGGGATGTTCGAGCGCGAGACCCAGCTGCGACAACTGGCAGATCTTGCGACTCGGCGGGCGCATGGGGCCCGGCCACAGCGACGCGGCCCAGTGCACGGACTGCTTGCGAGACGTATCGACGTTCGGCGAGCGCGAATAGATCTCTTCCTGCCAGCTGAACCACTGCTCGATGGTGTCGGCCATGCTCACGATGATGAAGCAGGCCACCTCGCGCGGCGTGAGGCGCACCGAGGTCCGCGGCTCGGGACCGTTCAGCTCCAGCATCATCCCGCCGTCATCGTCGAAGTCGCGCTCCAGCACCTTGTTGATGAACTGGCTGCGGCTCATCGTGCAGAACAGATGCACCAGATGCTCGACCTCCACGCCCACCAGCGCCTCCAAGCGCGAGCGCTCGGAACGCGCGTCGAACTTCACCAGATCGACAAATGCATTGCCGTAGACGCTGTGCAGCAGACCGAGCAATTGCACATCATGCGGCTGCTGCCACAGCGCCAGCGAACGGGCGACGCCATACAGGTGGTGTTTGAAGGTGCCGGCCTTGTGCCAGTCCTGACCCACACCGCGCTCCATCACCACCGGCAGCACCGGCGCGAGCTGAGGATCCTTGGTGATCCAATGCTCGTCCAGCAGATGCTGTGCGCGTTGAAAAAGCGCCTGATTCAGACTTTGCCAAGGAATGGCCGTCATGTGTGCTCCTTGTGTGTTTTTTCGACCGGTCATGCAGTGACCGTCAACGTTGCCGCTACGGCTACTTTGAGCGCACCAGTCTAATCCAGCACAGCCGCAGCACCCGCCGCGCAAAATGGAATCACTGATCGGCGTTTTTCAGCGCGTGATTGCGCCGCCAGCGGGAAAACGCGCTCAGGCTGCTGAACCCCAGCAGGCCCGCGATATCGGTGAGCTTGCGGTCGCCATAGCCCATCAGGCGCTGTGCCTGCTCCATGCGGATTTCGTTCAACAGTTCGATGAAGCTGGTGCCATGGACCTCAAGGCGTCGGTGCACCGTGCGCCGATCCACCCCCAGATGCACGGCGACCTGATCGGCGCTGCAGCGGCCCGTCGGCAGAAACGCGGTGATGAGCTGCTCCACCTCTTCGCGAAACGTGAAGGCCTTGCCCGAGAGATCGTCGCGCACCAACTGCCGCGTCTGCTGGCGCATGGCCGGGTCGGCAAAGTGCAGCGGCGCATCCATGTCCGAGGTGGACAGCGCAATGCCGTTGTAGTCCTGCGAGAACAGGAGGTTGCTGCCCAGAATGCTGCGGTGCCAACTCAGGTTGGCAGGCGGGGGGTGCATGAAGCTCACGCTGCGCGGCTGCCATTCCTTCCCGAGCGCGAGACACAGCGTGTGGTACAGCGCGCCCAACGCCAGCTCTACCGACTGCCGCCCCGCGCCCACCGAGGGCAGCAGCAACTGCTCGATCACCGTCACGCTGCCGTGCTCGTGGATTTGCGTCGTCAGGCTCTCGTTGTGCAGGTACAGATAGCGCGTGAGCGTGTCGAGCGCCTGGCGCAGCGTGGGCTCGTCACGCGCCAGCATCCCGACCACGCCGAACGATGACAGGCGGCGCGTGACGGACAGGCGCAGGCCAAACGATTCCTCGCCCGAAATCTCGCCCGACAACTCCATCAAGCGCATCACCGAGGCCGCCGGAATGCGCAGCTCCGTGTTGTCGAAACACGAGCGCGGCAGGCCCACGGCGGCCAGCATGTCGTGCGGCACCAGACCCACGCTGAGCGCGAGATCCGAGTAGTGCGTGAGGCTGGCGCTGCGCATCAAAGCGGTCATAGAGGTTTTCCCTTGGTGTCCCAGAAGGATAAATCACTGTCCCAAAACGTCAAGCGACTTCGACGCTCAATCCCTACATTTCGCTTCAAGGACGCAGCGATCACGCCGACGTCCGCAACCCCAAGCAGTCCATCACCCTGCCCCTCCCCACACACTGCAGAAAGCCTCACCATGAACTTCCTCGACGGTCACCTGTTCCCAGAAAACCAGCAACCTCTGATCATCACCGCAGCGCCCTACGCGCCATCGTGGATGCCCGACGACTTCCCCGGCGAGATCGCCGTGACCATGGAAGAGCAGATTCAAAAGGCGGTGGACTGCTACAACGCCGGCGCACAAGTGCTGCACCTGCACGTGCGTGAACTCGACGGCCGCGGCAGCAAGCGCCTGTCCAAGTTCAACGAACTGATCGCCGGTGTGCGTGCCCGTGTGCCAGAAATGATCATTCAGGTCGGCGGCTCCATCAGCTTCGCACCCGAGT
>CALMCS010000077.1 GCA_937862875.1 uncultured Comamonadaceae bacterium | reverse complement strand
TGACGGTTTTTTTCCGGTCGTTGGCACGAACGGTAGGGGGGGCTGTGATGGGCTGATCTTGGTTTCGATCGGAGCCGCGCACAGAGGGGCCGCTGGCTTTGTAGAGGGCAACTCCATTGAATGCGACACCCCAATTGGCCGGGTCAGGACTGGCAACCATGAATTTCCACATGTTGCCTTTCAGGTCTCCTGCATACACCACGTCTGGCTTGCCGTCGCCATTGATGTCGACCACGCGAGGGGCCGAAAGTCCGTTGTCCGTGGTATTGAGCGATGCACCAGTGGCGGTTGTCTTTGTTGCAACCAGACGCACCAACTCCTTGGCTCCATCGAGGAACTGAATGAGCAATACGGGCCTCTGGTTGGTACTGTTGTAGCCGTTACCCATCACGGCAGCCCAGCGGTTATTGTTCATACGAACAATCTGCGTCGTGCGCAGTTGGTTGGCGTCATCGAGCACCGGTGCTGCAAACACGTGACCGATATCCTTGTTGTCACTGCATGCCTTCTGCGATGCCGCGTCAGCAAGTGTGCTGCAATCTGCTGCAAACGTTTCGGTGGAGTGCAGCGTCTTGTCCATCACCACGAGACTCGCAGCGTTGTTTTCAATGAAAGTACTTCCGGGCTTGGTGATGTCGAGTACGAAGTAGCCCTTGCCGCCGCCACCCAAACTGCTCACCAGCATCGTTCGCCAGTCTGGCGTGTTGCTGGTTTCTTCCGCCAGATTCACGTCACCACTCATGGGTGATCCATCGACAAAATAACGATGGTTGTCGTTGTAAGTGGTGTAGGTGAGCGAGGCAAGGCTGGGTATCACGCCTCTTGGAACGTAGGCGATTTTTTCCTGTCCATCTACGGCGGAGAACCCGTGCAGCATTCCGTCATTGCCACCCACGTAGATCATGCGGTCGCGGTCGAGCTGCGCGCGTACGAATTCCTTGTAGCCGTTCAGCGAATAGTTGCTGACGGGTGAGCCTACGAACCACACGCTGGAGTTCACCATGTCGCCCTGACGGGATGCGCGTTGACGGAACGGTTTGGCCGTGGTGTAGCTCAGTGGGTTGTCGGTGCCTTCCTTGGTCTGGTCACCGCGGATATAGTTCAGCCGACTTTCTCCAAGTGTGTCTGTGGTGTTGTCCGCCTTGACGTTGAAGTACGCCTTCTGCGCGGTGCTGAGCATGTTTTGGGTGGTGGACCATTTGAAGGACACGCCTGTTTTCTGCGAATCGCCCCAGCTCAACACCAATCGATTACCAACGTTGAACCCCGTCGCGTCCAGCCAGGTGGCGGTCGTTTTGCCAGCCCAACTGACAGTGGGAACTCTTGTCTCGTCCGGATTGATGGTCTCGGCGGAGATCCAGCCGCGCCAGGACTTGCTCGGATCGTAGTTGGCGATATAGAGATTCACGCCGTTGCGCGATGTCGAGCTGCCGCTGGTCGCCACCGAGCCTCGGTCAGGTTCTGTTTCAACGTTGATGGCCTGAATGATGGAACGGAACGCCGCTTCCAGATCTTCGCCTTTCTGGACCGCGAAGAAGCGTCCACGGCCATTCAAGGCCGAGTGCCAGAGGTCCAGCGCACGAACGTTTTCCGCATCCATGGCGGGCCAGGTGATTTTGCCTGTCACGAAATTTGGGAAGCTGCCGTCGTAGCCGAAGGGAACCATGGCGGTAGGGGCGCTGATCGAACTGGCTCCTGGCCACGTATAGGACGAGGCGCTGAAACCAATGGTGTAGGTCACCAGATGTGGCCAGTTGGCTGGGTCATATCGGGGGTTCCAATACTTCTCGAGAATGGCATCCTTCTTGTCCCCATCCTTGCCAAAATTTTCCGTAGGCGGTGCCTGACGATATTCTTTCGACAGAGGAACCTGCTTCTCCTTGACGTTTTCGTCATACAGCGACGGCTGCAAATTTTGAGACCAGCTTTTGAATGCCCAATCGGCAAGCGTGTTCGACTGTGAATCGCGATAGAGCTTGGTCTGAGCGGTGTCCTTGAATATCGTCCCGTCAGGTAATGTGAGCGTCCTCACGCCATCCGTGTTGCCCCCCGTTGGATTGCTGTTCCAGCGACCGTCGGTCATCATGACGTGATAGTTACGACGGCAACCCAGATAGGTATTGCCCGCCGACGTGCCCGGCGTGCTTGCCCAAGGACCGTTGGTGCTGAGCGGGAGGCGAAGATACGAATCTGCCTGGCTGAACATCAAATGCGAAGGCGTGCCATTCAGTGGCGTCAAACTCTCGATAAATGACGAGAAGTTGGTGCGGTGAGTCGAATCCAGAATGCGCATGGAGTTGATCCCCATGGACGTGCTGCTGACGTCATTGGCTCCCCCATTGCTGGTCGTGTTACCTATTGATTTCTTCGCTCCAACGCCCGGTGATTTGCCGTTGTTCCACATGGCTTGCCAGGACAGGCGAATCTTCCCGTCGGGGAGCAGTGTTTTGTCATCAAACACCTTGTCGAGCGCGTACTTGAGTACGTTCATGCGCCGACTGCTTGCGGGCCAGGTGTTGTTGGGACCCGTCGGAGTCAAGTTGTTGGTCGCGTTGGTCGCGTTTTCTGCATCGATTCGAAAATTCATACTGCCTGAATCGTCGACCGAGATGATCAGGTTCGGAGCTACGTACGGTTCCACAGAGCCGGGTGGCGATTGCGCAAGATCCAACGCCCAAACCGACTGAGGTGCCAGCGCAAAGCCGATCATCGTTGCCAGCAGCGTCTTGTTGAAGCGCGTGTTTTTTTGGTATTTCGTCATGGTCAATCCATTTCTGAGCAACTCGATGCTCGTAATTCCTTGCCGTTCATTGAGGACGCGCAGCGGGAAAAGGAAGAGGGCGAATAATTAGTTCTTCTCTTTTTGGCGAACATAGGTCTGCTGCAGCACTACCATCGTGTTGGCCTTGCGGCCATAAGCGAGCGCAGTGATGCGATACACCACTCGCGGCTTGAGATTCAAGTCCAAGTTGTTGGAGGTGGCATTGGCAATCAGATTGGTATTTCCTGCCTCATCCATGTAGGGCATGACTTCAATCCAGTACCAACCGCCTTGTTTGCTGGACGTCGTGGACGTAGTAATCAACAATGGATTGCTGTTGGCACCCGTTGCTGCACCCGTATATTGGCCATATCGCGCTCCCACACCGTCGACTGCCATCGCTGCAAGTGTTGTCTCGTCGGTCCAGAAATCTTGATCTCCGGTTCGCTTCAGGCACAGTCCGTTCTGGCAGAACATGGTCTTGGTGCCAAGATCTGACAACAAGCGAACGGCCTCCTGAGCTTCCAAAGGGAACTTCATGATCGAGCCGCCGACTCTGCAGACTCTGTCGGGACTGGTCGAGCTCGTTTGGCAGTCGGACCCATCCGATCGGACGCCACGAATGTCGAATTCAGCGTCTTGTTGTAGAGATTGCGCCGCTTCAAACGCGCGTTGGTAGTCGGCATCGTTACCGATGATCATTTCGTTGAACAGGGACGTTCGAGAAGCCCAAATTGCCAAAAGCATGGACAACATGACGAACACGATCACGACAAAAAGCGAAATACCTTTTTGACGTCGATGGAAGCTAAAAAAAGGACGTGGCATATTGAGATGTTCCCTTTGCATCAGCCCAGCAGGCCTTGACTGCGCAACTGAAATACGTTGCGGAACACCATGTGAACGCGATTCTTTCGGGGCGCGGCGAGTTGCGTCATGTCGATCTTGGTGATCGTCCCGTCGTCTGCGGGGCAATCGGAGTAGGTGGTGCCTGCAGGCATATTGGTGGTGTCACTGCCAAACATCACGATGCAAACCTCTACGGCCGTGACCTGTCCCCATTGCGTTGCGTCGAGGGCTGACGCATTCACGTATTTGATTTGGGGGTTGCCGAACGGTGATGGGTCCGTCTGGTGCAGGTAGCGCACGCTGAAGTTGGCCACGTTCTTGACCAAGGGCTTGGCCTCATCTTCTCCGGCGCAGCGCAGCTCTCGTGTATCCGCATCGAATCTGAATTGACTTCGAACCCGTGCATCACTGCCGGTCTGTCCAAGGCAGTTTCTCAACATCGACTCGCTAGCCGACTTGTTGAACAACTGCTCGGTGTAGTTGCGATAACCAACCGTGAGTTTGTATTCATCAGCTGACGGGGCATTGATGCCGAAAATGCTATCTGTAGCCGGATTGAATCCATCGACTGCCGTTTCAAACGCCACCGGATCAATCGAGTCGATGGGGTCCCCTTCATTTTTGGCGGGGGCTAGATTCAATCGCAGCGAGCCGGCCTGACGCAGTTGGCTGCCAATGACGCGAAAAGCATAGGACGCCTGCTGTTGCAACTGGCTGATATCGGAGACGGAACTCGATACTCCGCGTGATGCGATGAGCGCACCCATCGCTACGGCAATGGTCATCAAACCAATCACAATGCCAACCAGCAATTCAAGCAACGTGACACCCTGTTGCCGTGCACGTTGTTGGAGAGTTCGCGCGAAATGCTCGTTGCCATGTGAAGCGGCAAGAGGCAGCTCACTGGCTGACGAGTGTGAGCGACTGCGGATCATGGGTTTTTTAAAACTTGGCATCAGACAATCTCACGACTTGGAGCAGTAATACTTAGCGGGGACACCAGGGCTGGCGAAGTAAGGCGTGCAGCGTCCGGTGAGGGGGATGTATTGCAGGTGGCAGGTTTT
>CALMCS010000076.1 GCA_937862875.1 uncultured Comamonadaceae bacterium | reverse complement strand
CAACGCGATGCCCGGCATCCACCAAACCGCGCGTATTGATCTCGGCGATGGCATACGCCGCATCGACGCCTTGACTCTGAAAATCCGTGGAAATGGGAGCGATCGGCAAACACTGCTCGCGCGCTAGCCGCAGCGCCGCCGCTGCTGCCATAAAGGACTCTCGGCCGATCTCACTGTGGGCTTGGTTGGGGTTCACGATGTCTATCTCCTGGTGGTGTTTTGCAGGTCCTTATGCAAATCACATGCCACTCGCCTTGCGAGTGACTGGGAGACAGACGCCTACGCCTCATATTTCAAAGGAGAACCAAGGGATTCCACCAACGCGTTGAAGCGCTGAATTCACAGCGCTTCAACGGCTGGCATCAGTGTGTGGTTTTCACAATTTCAGCACCGCGCGAAATAGCGGGTTAGAAAATTCGGAAAATCAGGACGCCGATGTGGATGGGGTGGATTCGTCCTTATGTTGATGAACCAAGGGAGCGAGACAAACCTCAATCACCCAACTGCAACCTCAACTCACGTTTCAATACCTTGCCCGACGGGTTGCGCGGCAAGGCCTCGCAGATCACCAATTTCTTGGGTGTCTTGAAGCCGCCCAGCTTGCCACTGCAATGCGCTCGAAGCTGTTCCAGCGTGAGTGCTTCGCCCGCCTTGAGCACCACGGCCACCGTTACGCACTCGCCCCATTGCGCGTCGGGCAGGCCGATGGCGGCTACCTCGGCAACCTGGGGTAGCTCGTAGACTACGCGCTCCACTTCGGACGAGGCGATGTTTTCACCGCCGCTGATGATCATGTCCTTCTTGCGGTCGGTGAGGTAGAGAAAGCCTTCCGCGTCCAGATACCCTACGTCGCCCGAGCGGAACCAGTCGCCCCATTGGCTTGCGCGGGTCTTGGCCTCGTCGCGCCAATAGCCCTTGCTTACTTTGGGGCCGCGCAGGCACACCTCGCCCTGCCCTCCCGCGGCCAGCGGTGCGCCGTTGTCGTCCATGATGGCCAACTGTACGTGTGCGAGGGCTCGGCCCGTGGAGCCGATCTTTTCCAGTTCGCGCCCCGCTTCCATCATGGTGTCGCCGGAGCAGGTCTCGGTCAGCCCATAGGCGTCGATATAACGCGCGCTCGAGAACAGCGTAGAAAACTCGCGGATGCGTTCTTCCGGCGTGCGCTCACCGCCGCCCACCAGCCATTGAAAGCTGGACAGGTCGTGTTGATCTCGGGTCGCGGCGGTGAGGCAGCGATTGAGCATGACCGGGGCCATCCATGCGCCGGTGATCTTCTCGCTGGCAATCAGCGACAAGGCACGGTCGGCATCGAACTCGCGCTCCACCACCAATGCACCGCCCGCGATCCACAGGGCCACACCCGGCAGGTCGAATGCACCGACGTGATAGAGCGGACCGACCACCAGCAGCTTGTCCTGTCTGGACAGACCCAGCGCGGTGATGTGGTCCATGCATTTCCACGCCATGTTGCCGTAGCTGTGCATCACTCCTTTGGGACGGTCGGTGGTGCCGCTGGTGTACATCAACCGGTAGAGATCATCCACCTGGTTCGGGTGCGCGGTTGGGCTGGAGGTTGGCACTGCCACTGGCGACAACAGGCGACTGTCTGCCTGCGCATCGCTGCCGACCCACAGCGTGGCCACATCGTCGGGCACGGCGCTGCGCAATTCTTCGTCGGCCAACAGCAGGCGGACTTCCGCGTGCGCAGTGATGTACGCCACTTCGTCCTTGCCCAGCCGGTAGTTCACCGGGAGAAAGACCGCGCCCATTTGGCTGATGGCCAGGGAGAGCTCGAGAAACGCGGCACTGTTTTTCATCAGCAACGCGACCACATCGCCCGCCTTGATGCCGCGCGCCTGCAGCATGCTTGCGGCGCGCTCCACTCTGCCCTGCAGCTCCGAATACGTCACGCGCTGCGCGCCATAGACCAGCGCCAGACGCTCCGGCTCCGTGCGGGCCCACCAGGCCACGCTTGCACTTACCGACACCATGATCGACCTCCTTGAAACCCCGTGTGGGCGATGCCTGCTCAGTAGCCCTTGGGCATCTTGAGTTCGTGATTCGCCACGTAGTTCAGCAGCATTTCCTCGGACACCGGGGCGAAGCGGAACAGTCGGCAGTCGCGCCACAGACGCTCGACGTGGAATTCCTTGGCATAGCCCATGCCGCCCATGGTCTGCATGGCCCGCTCGGTGGCGCGTGCGACCGCCTGTGCGGCGATCAGCTTGGCCGCGTTGGCTTCGTTGCTGTAGGGCAGATTCATGTCGAAGTTGGTCGCCGCCTTGTAGTTGAGCAGGCGTGCTGACTCCACTTCCACATGGCATTGCGCGAGCGGGAACTGCAGGCCCTGGTACGAGCTGATGGGTTTGTCTCCGAACACCTTGCGGTCGTTGGCGTAATCCACCGCCAGCTTGATCGCCAGTTCGCCCGTGCCCACCAGCCCGGCGGTGGTCACCATGCGCTCGGTGTTGAGCACATCGAGCAGCTCGCGCCAACCTTTGTGGAGGGTGCCGATCAGCTCGTCCGCTTCGATGCGCACGTTGTCGAAGAACACGCTGCTGGAGTCGAGCGTGCAGGTGCCCAGCTTGTCGATGGGGGTGTGACTCAGTCCTTCGCGCTTCACGTCGATCATGAACATGGTCAGGCCGTCGGTGCGTGAGCTGGAGTCCTGGAGCTTCTTGGTGCGGGCAATCACCAGCATCTTGTCGGCCGACTCGACGCCGGTGATCCAGATCTTGCGTCCGTTCAAGCGCCAGCCATCGCCTTCTTCGGCTGCGAAGCTCTTGATCTCCAGCGTGTTAGTGCCCGCGTCTGGCTCGGTCAGCGCCATGCAGCAATTGAGGTCGCCGCTGATGATCCGGGGAAGCAGCTCCTTCTTCATGCGTTCATTGCCGAATCGCGAGATCGACACGCCGCCGAAAATCGGGTTGATCATGAACAGCTGGCCCACCGTGGAGCCTCCGCCCGTGGCGGCCAGGGCCTCCACGATCAGGCTCATCTCCATCATGCCGAGACCGCTTCCGCCATGTTCCTCGGGCAGTGCCACGCCCGAGAGTCCGGCGTCGCACACAGCCTTCCAATACTCCTTGGGGAAGGATTTCTGCGCGTCTTGCTTGCGCCAATATTCGAGACCGAAACTCTCGCCAATCTGACGAGCCGTGTCGATCATCATCCGCTGTTCATCGTTGAGTCGGAAGTCCATGCTGTGCTCCTCTTTCCACTTATCTGTCAGTCAATCCGTTCTGGGCGGCCGCTGCGGCAATGCAGCACCCCGCTCTATGTTTCATTCGGCCTTGATGCCGGCGGTCTTGGCCAGCGCCTTCCAGCGCTCGATGTCGCTGGCCAGAAAGGCCTGTGCGTGGGCCGGCGTGTCGGCAACGGCTTCGAGGCCTTCGTCGTTCAGCCACTTGCGCATGTCGTCTGCCTGCAGCACCGTGACCATGGCCTTGTTGAGCTTCTGCACAATCGCCGGCGGGGTTTTGGCGGGGACATACATGCCGTACCAGACCGCCGTATCGAAACCGGGAACGCCGCTCTCGGCCACGGTAGGCATCTGCGGCCACAGGTTGGTGCGCTGTGCGGTGGTGACCGCAATGGCGCGCACCTTTCCGGCGTCGGCGTATTTCTTCGCGGTCGCCAGGGGATCGATGTCGACCTGAATTTCGTCGCTCATCAATGCCGTGAGGGAGGCACTCGCGCCCTTGTAGGGCACATGCGTCAGCGGTGCCTGGGTTGCGGCCTTGAAGTATTCCGAGGCGAAATGCACCGAGGTGCCGATACCCGGCGTTCCAAAGTTCACCTTGCCCGGATTGGCCTTGGCGTAGGCAATCAACTCCGGCACGGTCTTGACAGGCAGGGAGTTGCTGACCAGCAGCGCAAACGGGCCGCGCACCACCGTGGTCACAGCGGCCAGATCCTTGTTCACGTCGTAGGGCAACTTGGCCTTGATGACGGGTTCCGTGGCAATCGCACCGCTGTGCAGCAGCAGGGTCGTGCCATCCGGGTCGGAGCGCACCACGAAGTCGGTGGCAATGGTGCCGCCCGCGCCAGCCTTGTTCTCGACAATGATCGGACGCGCCATCAGCGTGCCGAGTTGCTGCGCCAGTTTGCGCGCGAGAATGTCCGAGGTGCCGCCTGCCGAGTACGGCACAACGATCCGGATCTGCTTGCCCGCAGGAATCTCCTGCGCATGCAAGGGCACGCTCAGCGCGGTCAGGGAAATGGCGATCAAGGCCAATGGTTTGCGCATGAATTTCATGTCTGTCTCCGATGGTTGAATTTTTGGAAGGATGGCTCTGGCTTGCGGTAATGGGGTGTGCTGGTGAATGGCGGGCCTGCCAACACTCAGATATGAAGCGCTCGCCCGTAGGCGGCAAGCACGGCCTCGTGCATGGCTTCGGAGAGTGAGGGATGCGGAAACACCGTCTCCATCAACTCCGCTTCCGTCGCTTCTAGGCTGCTGGCCAGCGTGAATCCGTGTACGAGTTCAGTCGCTTCTGCGCCGACCAGGTGCGCACCGAGCAACTCGCCCGTGACGGAGTCGAATAGGGTTTTGACGAAGCCCGTGGCCTCGTCGATCGCGATCGCTTTGCCGTTCCCCTCCAGAGGGAACTTGCCCACGCGAACATCCAGTCCACGTTCACGGGCCTGCGCCTCGGTCAGGCCTACGCTGGCACTTTGCGGGTGGCTGTAGACACACGCCGGAATGACCGGATGTGCCTGCGCTCCCGTCCGCAAGCCAGCGATATGCTCGATACAGGCAAGCCCCTCGTGGCTGGCCTTGTGCGCCAGCATCGGTGGGCCCGCCACATCGCCGATCGCAAACACGCCAGGCTCGGACGTAGCGCCCCAGGCCCCGGTGGCGATGATTCCGCGATCGAGGGAGACCGCTGTGTGCTCCAGACCCAGGCCGGCGGTATTGCCCGCCAAGCCCACCGCAACCAATACACGCTCTGCGTGCAGTGAATGCAGCTGGCCGCCCTGCTCCACGCTGAGTTCCACATCGCCTTCATTGACCTTGGCGGCCACCAGCTTCGCACTGGTCAGAAATTGAATACCGTCGTTTGCCATGGACTGCTGCACGAACGCACTCACGTCCGCATCGCTTGCCGGCAAGACCCGATCCGCCGCCTCGATCACGGTGACCTGTGTGCCCAGGCTGGCATAGAAGCTGGCGAACTCCATTCCAATCGCTCCGGCGCCGATGACTGCCAGCGACTTGGGGAGCTCCTTTGCCGAGAGCGCATCGCGATAGCCCCAGACGCGTTCGCCGTCAAAGGGCAGCATGGGCAGCT
>CALMCS010000075.1 GCA_937862875.1 uncultured Comamonadaceae bacterium | reverse complement strand
TGCTTCACGGGCCGGATGACGATGTCGCCGCTGTCCGTGAGCTTGATATAGCGGTAGTCGCCATTTCGGAGCCCTGCACGCTCCGCGATATAGCTTGGCAGGCGAACGCCGAGCGAATTGCCCCATTTTGATAGCTTGCTTGGCATGGTGTTGCACTCACTTCGTTGATTCACATTGGCTATCACAAATTGGTAGGCAGGCATTCGGCCACCCGGGCAACAACCCCTGTACTGCTGTCCTGTAAAGGCTCCGGGCGGAATTCCCCGCATCTTTCAGGAGCTACCCATGACCCCGCAATACATCGAACGCCGCTTCCGGGCCAACAAGGTCTACGTCACCGACAAAAAACGGATGGGCAACCACACCCGCTTCGAACTCTGGTGCGGCCTCATCGTCACTGTCTACGACACCGGCAGCGTGCTGGTCCAAGGTCGAATCCGCAGCTTCGACTACTACGACCCTTTGCCCCCGATTCGCAAGATCCTGCCTTTCGACACCGTGTGGCAGTTCTCGCGTAGCCGGAAGTAAGTTCTGAGCTTGGCAAGCCGTGGCTGACAAATCTCAGCCACGGCGTCCAATACCCGCAAAACGCAGTACATTTGCAGGACAAGACCATTTGGGTGCACGACCATGAAACGACTGAAGGATGAGACCTTGTCTATCCGCACTTCAGCAGACATCAAGCAGTTGCTGAAGCTGGCGGCGGCACGGGAACACCGATCCGTCGCGTCCATGATCGAGGTGCTGGTTCTGGCCTATGCGCAAGAGCATGGCTTGGAGGCAGCGCCCGAAGCGCCGATCAACGCTGGGGAGCGGAAGAAGAAACATGGAACTGATTGACAACATCACCCGCCTGCTGGGTGACGACCTCAAGGCGACGCTCAAGCCCAAGTCACGGCTCAAGATCGCCGCTTCGTGCTTCTCGATGTACGCCTTCGAGGCCCTGAAGGCCGAGCTGGAAAAGATCGACGAACTCAGCTTCATCTTCACGTCGCCCACGTTCACCGCCAGCGAAGTCACTGACAAGATTCGCAAAGAGCGTAAGGAATTCCACATCCCCAAGCAGGACCGCGAGCGCAGCCTGTACGGCAGCGAGTTCGAAATCCAACTGCGCAACAAGCTGACCCAGCGGGCCATCGCCAAGGAATGCGCTGACTGGATGCGCCGCAAGGCCCGATTCAAAAGCAACCGCACCAAGGCACCCATGCAGCCTTTCGCAGTTGTGCAGGCCAACGGCACGGACACCGCCTACATGCCACTGCACGGCTTCACCGCCGTAGACCTCGGCTATCAGCAAGGCAATGCCGTGTCGAACCTCGTCAACAAGATGGACGAGCCCGCCTTTGCGGCCACCTACCTCAGCCTGTTCGACCAGATTTGGAATGATCCTGAGAAGCTGGAGGACGTGACCGCGCAGATTTGCGAGCACATCGCGTCCGTCTACCAGGAGAACTCGCCCGAGAGCATCTACTTCCTGATGCTCTACAACATCTTCAACGAGTTCCTGGACGAAATCGACGAAGACGTTCTGCCCAACGACCGCACCGGCTACCAGGACACCCTCATCTGGAAGAAGCTGTTCAATTACCAGCGGGACGCGGCCACCGGCATCATCAACAAGCTGGAAACCTACAGCGGCTGCATCCTGGCCGACAGCGTGGGCCTCGGAAAAACCTTCACCGCGCTGGCCGTCGTCAAGTATTACGAGCTGCGCAACCGCTCGGTGCTGGTGCTCTGCCCCAAGAAGCTGGCGGACAACTGGCTCAACTACAACCGAAATCTCAAGACCAACATCTTCGCCCGCGACC
>CALMCS010000074.1 GCA_937862875.1 uncultured Comamonadaceae bacterium | reverse complement strand
CGTTAAAGGGTTTTCCCCGCGCTCCGATTCACTCTCTGAATCGACCGGTTTCCGAGAGAGAAGTGCGCATTTCCACGGGGGTGTGGAGCGGTATTTCGGTCGCTTTTCCCCCAGAGAATAAAGGGGAATCCATGCGGTGAATTTATTTTATCCGGGTAATATTGATTTGTAATGTCATACCGACAAAATTCAATACAACACGGCATCAGGAATTCCCATCCATGACAGATACCCCCGCACTGGCGACCTATACCGTCTTCAACGGCCACCAACACATCACCACAGGTTCGCTGCCCTCAGCGGCACTGGCTTTCAAGCAGCAGCTGGCCGAGAGCACAGCCGGTCCGGTCTTGCTGTTCAACGACGCCACCGGCCGCTCCATGGATGTGGACATACGCGGCACCGATCAGGAAGTGCTCGCGCGTCTGCCAGTGACGGAAGCCACAGCCTCCTCCGAGACTTCCGAACCAACCGAGCCAACGCCAGAAACCACACGCGGCCGAGGCCGCCCCAAGCTCGGCGTGGTGGCCCGCGAGGTGACCTTGTTGCCCCGGCATTGGGAATGGCTCGCGACCCAATCCGGCGGCGCCTCCGTGGCGCTGCGCAAACTCGTGGAAGACGCGCGCCGTGCGCACAGCGAAAAGGACTGGCTGCGCAACGCGCAGGAGCGCACCTACCATTTCATGTCCGCCATCGGTGGCGACCTGCCGGGCTTCGAAGAGGCCAGCCGCGCGCTGTTTGCCAAGGACAATGAGAAGCTCAAAGAGCTACTCGCGGTCTGGCCTGAAGGCGTGCGCCATCACACGATTCGTCTCTTGTTTGGCGACGTTTAAGCAGAGATGCGCGAGCGGGAAAGAACGGGCGATCCCGCTCTTTCTCCTCCTTATGGCTCAATGTGCAAACGCGAGCCCAAAAACGCAGGTGCCAACCCGGCCAGCTGCATGCTCGCACTGCGCAGCGCAGGCAGCACCTGCTCGACCGCTTTGGCGCCGTCAAATTCCGAGCGCAGCAAATTGGCGCTGATGACGGCGCTCACCCGGTTGTTCTCGTCGTGAATCGGCACCGCCAGGCCTGCGACCTGCGTGTCGAATTCACCTTCCACCCATGCGTAGCCGTTCTGTTGGATGTGCGCGAGCGATGAGAGCAGCTGCGTCTCGTCCACCAAGGTGTTCTCGGTCAATGCCTTGAGCGGATGCCCATCGAGATAGCCGCGCAGGACTTGCGGCTTGCAATGTGCGAGCAGCAAGCGGCCCGGCGCGGTGGCGTAGGCCGGCAGGCGGCTGCCCATGCCGAGGCGCAGCGACATGATCTTGCTCGATGGAATACGCAGCACGAACACCGCCTCGCTTCCGTCGAAGACGGCAATGGCGCAGGACTCCTGCAATTGCGCGCACAGGCTCTCCAGCACGCGCTGGGCATGGCCCCAGAACGGCAGCGAGGTGAGATAGCTCATCCCCAGGTTCAGTACTTTGGGGGTCAGGTGAAAGACCTTGTCGCTGTCTTGCACGCTATAGCCCAGTTCGCACAAAGTGAGCGAGATGCGCCGCACCACAGTGCGCGGCAGACCGGTGGCGGCCGCGATGCTGACCAGACTGTGCGGACCGCTTTTGCCCATGGCTTCAAGCACGCTGAGACCCCGCGCGAATGAGCGCACAAAGCCTTCGTTGTCGGGACTGCCCATCTTCTTCCATTCCTCTGCGGCAAAAGGCTCGCTTAACGAGACGCGAAGTGATTCGAGGTGAAACCGCATTGACGGTCACGGTCAAATGCCCTCAAATGATCCATATGCGGATTTTGAAATCCGCTAGGCGGATGATAAACGCAATAAGACCTCTGTTCAGGGAGACTATCCAATGAAGCGACGCCAACTACTGGCTTGCAGTGCAGCAGCAATCACTCTATTCATGCATGGCGGTGCGCAAGCGCAGGCCAGCACTCCTGCGGATCTGCCGGCGGGCAAGCCCTACAAGATCATTGCGCCGAGCTCGCCGGGTGGAATTCTGGACATCACCAGCCGCCTGATTGCCAAGGCACTTGGTGAACGCATCAACCAACCCGTCATCGTTGAAAACCATGCCGGAGCGGGCGGTGCGCTGGGCATTCAGGCGATGTTGCGCGCCGATCCGGATGGGCGCACCTTGGTGATGGGAAGTCTCGGGCCGAACGCGGCGAACTACGAATTGCAGAAGAAGCTGCCGTATGCCTACAAGGACATGACGGCGGTGATCCACGTGCTGTCCATGCCGGACGTTGTGGTGGTGAATCCCAATCTACCGGTCAAGACGGTCGACGATCTCAAACAGTACGCGGCAGGCAAACCTCAGGGACTGTCGATGGCAGTGTCGACCAGCGGGTCCTCCGGGCACCTGGCGGGCGCGTTGCTCAATCAGCGCACGGGCATTCAGGCCATCGATGTGATCTACAAGGGAGCAGCGCCCGCACTGACCGACTTGATTGCGGGCCAAGTCGATTACATGGTCGACAACCTGATCACCGCATTGCCCTTGATTCGCGGTGCAAAGATCCGTCCGATCGCGGTGACCACCAAAGACCGCAGCCCTGAATTGCCGGACGTGCCCACCATGATGGAGTTGGGCTACAAGGATTTTGACGTGGCGGTATGGCTCGGCCTCTTCGTCTCGTCCAAAACGCCTCCCCATGTGGTGAAGGCCTTGAATATCGAACTCAACAAAGTGCTTGCCGATCCCGCGGTGCGCAAAACCATGGCGCAGCAGGGCGGCACGGCCATTGGGGGCAGTCCGCAAGATTTCGAGCATTTTGTGCAGCAGGAAAAAGACCGTTGGGCCGAGGTGATCAAGGTCGGAAAAATCAAGACCGAATAAATCACACAGGCTCCGGACATGGACTGAAGACGTTCTACTCAAAGGCTGAAGGTATGCAAGACAAAGTAGTGGTGGTGACGGGCGCGGGCAACGGTATTGGACGGGCGACGGCCTTGCTGCTGGGCAGCCTCGGTGCCAAGGTGGTGGTCAACGATCTGGGAGCCAGCGGCAGCGGCGAGGGCGGCGACGCCGGGCCCGCCACGCTGGTGGCGCAGGAGATCATTGCCGCGGGCGGCCAAGCGGTGGCGGATACCCACTCAGTGGCTTCGCGCGAGAGCGCGGGGGCCATCATTCAAACGGCGATCAGCCATTTCGGCCGCATCGATGGCGTGGTCAACAACGCCGGCATTCTGCGCGATCGCATCTTTCACAAGATGAACGAAGACGAATGGCGTGCGGTGATCGACGTGCACTTGAACGGCACGTTCTACGTGAGCCGCGCCGCCGCGCCGTACTTCAAGGACCAGGAAAGCGGTGCCTTTGTGCACATGACCTCCACCTCGGGCTTGGTCGGCAACTTCGGTCAGGCCAACTACGCGGCCGCAAAGCTCGGGATCGCCGCGCTGTCCAAATCGATTGCGCTGGATATGGCGCGCTTCAATGTACGTTCCAATTGCATCGCGCCGTTTGCGTGGAGCCGCTTGATCGGCACCTTGCCAAGCGAGACCGAAGCCGAGAAGCAGCGCCTGGCACGCATGCAGTCCATGAAGCCCGAGCAAGTCGCGGCCGTGGCGGCCTTCCTGGTGAGCGACGAATCGGCCGAGATCGACGGACAGATTCTGGCGGTGCGTGGCAACGAGGTGATGGTGATGAGCCAACCGCGTCCCGTGGCATCGGTGCACAACGCGCATGGCTGGGATCAGGAGAGCCTGCGCTCGCATGCACTGCCCGCTTTGAAGCGCGCCTTCACGCCGCTCGATCGTTCGCCCGATGTGTTCTGCTGGGACCCCGTGTGAGGCACGCATGACCATCGACTACCAAGCCGTCAAACACTGGCCCTTCGCCGAAGCGGTGTGCGATTACCAAGCCGATGATTGCATTCGTTATGCACTGAGTCTGGGCATGGCCGCAGACCCGTTCGACGAAGAAGACCTGAGGTTTGTTCTCGAATACGACCAGCTCGTGCTGCCGACTTTTCTGGCCACCGTGGGTGCGCCCGGAGCCTGGGCCACACACCCGGACACCGGCATCGATTGGATGCAGATTCTGCACGGCGAGCACCGCATGCAATTCTTCGATGCACTGCCGCCCAGCGGCAAGCTGCTGAACAAGACGCAGGTGGTGAGCGTGGTCGACAAGGGCGCGGGCAAGGGCGCGTTGGTGACCACCGTGCGCGATGTGTCGGACGCGTTCACCGGCAAACCTTTGGCGCGTGTGGAGCATGTGTCGTTTTGCCGCGCCGATGGGGGCTACTCGGCATCGGGCGCGCCCAGCGATGCACCGCTGCCCGCGTTGCCCGCAGTCCCGGACCGCGCGCCAGACCTGCAGTTGGAGATGCCGACGTTGAAAAATGCGGCGCTGCTGTACCGCCTCAACGGCGACAGAAATCCGATCCACGCCGTGCCCAGCGCTTGGAAAAAAGCGGGCTTCGACCAGCCGATTCTTCACGGCCTGTGCACCTTCGGAATGGCGGCGCGGGGGCTGGTGAAATTGCTGTGCGCAGACGCTCCACAGCGCCTCAAAAGCATTGCGGCACGATTCAGCTCGCCGGTGTTCCCGGGGGAGACTCTGGTGTTGTCGGTGTGGTGCGCAGACGGTGAAACGCTGCACTTCGAAGTCCATGTGAAAGAGCGCAAGATCAAAGTGCTCAGCAACGGTGTGGCCACGGTGAGTTCGTCGCCGGTGTCGCACGTTGCTTGAACCAAAAGGAAGTTGATGTCCCACATTGAGACCTTTGCCCGCGAGCATCCAGAAGGTGTCGCGTATCGCATGATCCCTTCGGGGCGCTCGGTGAATTGGCACGACCTGGAGCAGCGCTCGCGTCGGTGCGCAGCCGCGTTGGTCGATGCTGGTTTGAAGGAAGGCGATGGCATCGCCATCTTTCTGGAAAACCACCTGCGCTATTTTGAAATCATCTGGGCCGCCTACCGCGTGGGGCTGTACTTCACTACTATCAGCCGCCATTTGAAGGCCGACGAGGTCAAGTACATCCTGCAGGATTGCGAAGCCAAGGCGATTTTCTGCTCGACCGAAACGCTGCACGACATCGATCCGCAGGTGCTCACATCGCTGCCGATCCAACGTATTCTGCTCGACGGCGAGCGGCCCGATTTCGAGAACTACGAACGCTTCATCGCCTCCGTTCCGGCAAACGCTACTTTGCCTTCGACCTTGCCGGGCATGGACTTTTGCTACTCGTCCGGAACCACGGGTCTGCCCAAGGGCATCAAGCGCCCCCTGGCCGATTCCAACAAATTCTTTGCCGCCAAAGACGATCCGCGCATGCGTTGGAAAGACTTTGGCAGCGACTCCGTGTACCTCTCCACCGCGCCGTTCTATCACACGGCGCCCGTGCGTTGGAACATGAACGTGATGAAGGCCGGCGGTACCAGCGTGCTGATGGAAAAGTTCGATCCCCTGCTCGCGCTCGAAGCCATCGAGGAGTTTGGTGTGACGCATGCACAGTGGGTTCCCACCATGTTCATCCGTCTGCTGCGCCTGCCCGATGCCGACAAATCGCGCTTTCAACTGGACAGCCTGCGCTACGCGATTCACGCCGCCGCACCCTGCCCAGCAGCGGTCAAGGAGCAGATGATTGCGTGGTGGGGCCCGATCCTCTATGAGTTCTACAGCGGCACTGAACTGGTCGGCCGCACGTCCCTCGATTCGCACGAGTGGCTGACGCACAAAGGCTCGGTGGGCCGTGCCGAGTTTGGCATGGTGCACATCGTGGACGAGGCGGGCGCGGAGTTGGCAACAGGCAGCCCCGGGGTGATTTATTTCTCGGGCGGCGGTAGCTTCGAATATCACAACGACCCCGAGAAAACGCGCAAGGCCTACAACGACCGCGGCTGGGCCACCTACGGTGATATTGGCTATCTCGACGATGAGGGGTTTCTCTACCTCACCGATCGCCTGGCCAACACGATCGTCTCGGGCGGCGTGAACATTTATCCGCAGGAGGCCGAAAACGTTCTGGCCACGCACCCCGCGGTCATGGACGTGGCGGTGATTGGCGTGCCCAACGAAGAGTTTGGTGAAGAGGTCAAAGCCGTAGTGCAACTGCAAGACCCGAGCCGGGCGAGCGATGCGTTGGCCAAAGAGTTGATGGACCATTGCCGCAGTCAGATCTCTGCCATCAAGTGCCCGCGTTCGGTGGACTTTGTGACCGAGTTGCCCAGAGCCGATTCGGGCAAGTTGCTCAAGCGTCTGGTGAAGGCACGCTACTGGCCGCAAACCAGTCAGATCGCACATTGAATCGAACGAACCAAAGAACACGGACAAGCCGATGAATCAGAGCCAGACCATGAAGCGCACGGCGTTCACTTCAGACCACGAGATGTACCGCGCCAGCGTGGCCCGGTTCATCGCCGAAAGAATCATGCCCCATCACGCAGCATGGGAAGAAGCGGGGCTGGTGCCGCGCCAACTCTGGCGCGATGCGGGCGCGGCAGGCTTGTTGCTGCCCAGCATTGCCGATGAATTCGGCGGTGGCGGGGGCGACTTTCTCTATAGCGCCATCGTCGTCGAAGAGATTGCGCGTGCGCTCGCCACTGGCGTGACGGGCTTCACCACGCACTCCGAAAACGTGGCTCCCTACTTGGCCGAGTTCGGCACCGAGGCGCAGAAAAAAGCGTTTCTTCCCGGCATGGCCAGTGGCGACATCGTGGGCTCGATTGCCATGACCGAGCCCGGAACCGGCAGCGACCTCAAAGCCATTCGCACCACGGCCACGCCGGTGGATGGAGGCTTTCGCCTGACGGGGCAAAAGACCTTCATCACCAACGGCTACCACGCAGATCGCGTGCTGGTGTTTGCCAAGACCGACCCAGCCGCCGGAGCGCGCGGCATCAGCCTGCTGTGGGTGGACGCGCACAGCGAAGGCTTCA
>CALMCS010000073.1 GCA_937862875.1 uncultured Comamonadaceae bacterium | reverse complement strand
GGCGATGCCTTTACCCAGCAAACGCGCGACCTTTGCGGGATTTTGACTTGATGGGCGGAACGTGTCAATGACTTTGCGTCACCGTGCTTCATGAATTTACTGCGGAAGCCAGGATGTTCGAGTCGTCGTTCTTCTCCGTTGCGGGTGGGTTGATCCAGACGGCGCTCGGCAGCTCTGGGGGTTCAGGGCGGCGCCCCTTGAAACGTTTCGGGTTGGCCAGGAAGGCCGCGTCGAGGGTGTCCTGACGGAGCAGATGCGCCGCTTGTGCCTGGCCGTAATGGACGCTGCTCGGCGTCATGTAGCCGATGCCCGAGTGCCGGTGCTCGGTGTTGTACCAGGCGAAGAAGGTCTGGCAGTGGGCGCGGGCGTCGGCGAGGCTGCCGAAGCGCGCGGGGAAGTCCGGGCGGTACTTCATTGTCTTGAATTGCGACTCCGAATACGGGTTGTCGTCCGAGACGTGCGGGCGGCTATGGCTTTTGGTGATGTCCAGATCGACCAGCAAGGCGGCCACGGGCTTGGAGCGCATGCTCGCGCCGCGATCGGCATGCAGCGTGAGGGTGCCGGGCGCGATGTCGTGGCGGGACACGGTCTCGGCGATCAACTGTTCGGCCAGCTCGGCGCTTTCACGCTCGGCGATTAGCCAGCCCACGACTTGGCGGCTGAAGATGTCGAGGATCACGTAGAGGTGGAAACAGGTCCATTTGACCGGCCCCTTGAGCTTGGTGATGTCCCAGGACCAGACCTGGTTGGGCGAGGTGGCCAGCAGTTCGGGTTTGACGTAGCTCGGGTGGCTGAGCTGGCGCCGGCGTTCGCGCGTGCCGCCATCGGCGGCGAGCGCCCGGTACATGGTGCGCACCGAGCCCATGTAGCGGCCTTCGTCGAGCAGCGTGGCGTAGATCGCCGCCGGCGCCGTGTCGCAGAAGCGTTCGCTGTTGAGCACCTCGAGCAGCGCCTGCTGCTCGAGGGCGTCGAGCGCCAGCGGTGGCCGAGGCCTCGGCGCGCGGCGAGGGTGCGGTCCGTGAAGGGTGAAGCGGTGTGACCGCGCTCGGCTTCGGGCCGGTGCGCCGCGCCATAGCCCGACGGCTCGACAGGCGGCCGCCGTGCCGATAACCGGGGCGAGCTCATCCACGCCGTGCATCATTGTTTGCCGTGCGTGTCGTCGATCGGACTGCCCAGCAATGCGGCAACTTTTTTTTGGACTTCGATCACCAGCATCGCCTTGTCGAGTTGGCTCTTGAGGCGTTCGTTCTCACGCGTCAGCAGCGCAATCTGGCGCGCTTCGACGGCGGCGACATCTGGCTTGGGGCCCCGCTTTTGCGGCGCCAAGGCGGCCAACTCGGCGGCCTCGCGCTGGCGTCGCCACGTGCTCAGGC
Source organism: uncultured Comamonadaceae bacterium (assembly GCA_937862875.1). Taxonomy (GTDB): domain Bacteria; phylum Pseudomonadota; class Gammaproteobacteria; order Burkholderiales; family Burkholderiaceae_C; genus Diaphorobacter_A. The sequence continues at coordinate 392 of CALMCS010000073.1, read as the reverse complement.
TTGACGAATAGACGCCCTCCCGGCGCAGCAGCGCACCGACCTCGCCGGGCTGGCTGCAGCGGTCGACCGCGTCGAGGATGCGCCGCTTGTCGGCATTGGAGAACTGCCGACGTCGGGCGCGTGGCACGACCTCGGTGTCGTCACCGGATGGCTTGGTCGGCGCCGCCGATCCGCTCGTCTCTTCAGTCGCCCTACGGGCTCCTTGCGAGACGAGCGGATCGGCAGAGGTCTTCAGAATGTGCATGGATGCCTGGGGTTGAGTGGTGGTCGTCATGCCTACCTCGTTGCTCACTAAATGATCAGGGGTAGGTGACGCAGGTCATATTGGCACAGGGGGGGGGCTGGCGCTCCGGGTGGGCCTATAGCCCGTTGGCAAACGTCCAGCCTGTACG
>CALMCS010000072.1 GCA_937862875.1 uncultured Comamonadaceae bacterium | reverse complement strand
AAATTCGATCTGAGCTATCAAATGATGGACGTTGCGTAGTTTGGTTCTTTATTTTCCCGGCAGTGGCTTGCTTTGTATAATAAGTAGTTGATATTTCAATCGAAATTTTATCTATCAGCATTCCTTTTGGTTCTGGTGGTGATGCATTTTTGTTGGTTTTTCGGGGGATGCGATTCAGGAGTGATGCGATTTCTCTGGATTTGCCCCGAGCTGAACTCGCTAATTCCTAAGGTAGATATGGGTGCAGAATATATAGTCATGGCCATTGCGGGTGTCGGGTATGTTTTCATGCGCGCGTGGATTGTGGATGTCCGGCTTCCACTCTGTAGGCCATTCTTATCTGTCCTATGGAATGGGATTTGCTGCCGGCGCAGTTTGCTTCGGCCTCCACGCTGCGTTCATTCAATTGCTGCTTGAGAGGGCGAAAGATGCCGCTCTGGAAGATTGATTCTTGGGCGACAGCGCTGAGCCCAAGGATTTGCTCTCACGTTGCTCATTCCTGCTTGACTAGGGTCAGTAAATTCCCATCACCGGCTTATCTTTTTTTTGATATTTATCAAGTACGAATACTAGGGGATTGATTCGATTCCTGCGCCTATCCATCTACAGGAATAAACCCTTGGATTTCCCATTGTCATAAAACGCCGGTGCGCGTGCCAACCAGATTTCCTCTGCCTTGTTTGCTATTGTTTTTAATGCGAACAATCGACGCTGAAATCAATTCTCCAAATTCCATAAAAGCAATCAACCACGATTCCTTTTTTGTGCATTTATATTCAATTCATCTCAACAGCAAACAACGCACCTCTGGTGAGTTGGTTTGGAGGTGGTTGGATATATCAAGCCTTCATGGAGTTATTGTGATCATGCTTTGGTCGCAATGATATGCACACAAAATTTTGATGCCAACATGATGGGTGATTTTATTGCCTCATGCGAAGCATTGACTGGGAGATTTTATGCTTTCAAGAAAATTAATGGCATTTGGCATTGCTTATGGTGTTTCTCTTTCCGGAATGGCCTTCGCGGAGACTTTGACCAGTGACTTCAACGTATTAATGGTGGTCAAGCCAAAGTGCTCTCTTATGGAAACGACGATTGGTGATATCAATCTCGCGGAGCATGAGGCTGGTGCGGCCAATATCAAGGGAAGCACTCAGTTTGCGGTGTTGTGTACCAAGACGACTCCGTATGCGATCAGCTTGACCCCGAGCAACGCGAGCTCCAGCGGGCAGGGCACGTTACGTGGTGCCAATCAGGCGAATACCGAAACTATCAGCTACTCGCTCTATAAAGACGCCGCCATGAGCGAGGTCTGGGGCAATCAAGCGGATCCGGGCGGCAATCAGCAGGCGGGGACCGGTAATCCAGACGGTACAACGTCCGTCAACCATACCGTGTACGCCAAGGTTCCGGTTCTTGGGAACTTGTTTCCAGATACCTACAAAGATCGGGTGACGGTGACCATCACCTATTGAGGGTGCCCATTCAGACAGAGTCGATCCTGGGAGGCTGTGCGTGCGCAGCCTCGTTCGTTCAACCCCGTTATTTGAGTGGGGCAAGCATGTTGAAGTCCGAGAGTCGGGTGGGGCTGCCGTGGATGCGGGGGCTGATGGGAATGGCGGCGGTGGTGGCGTTGGGGGGCGCGCTGTTGTGGCCCCGGGTGTGCGGGAGCGCGGGGATGGAGGTGTCGCCTACGCTGCTGGAGATTTCTCCACCGCAGCCTGCCGAAGGTATCTTGCTGCGCAACCGCGGCACACAGGCCATTCATGCGCAGGTACGGGTGTTTGCGTGGAGTCAGAAGGAGGGGCAGGACCTGCTCGCGCCGACGGGTGATTTGACGATCAGCCCGCCGATGCTGCGTATTCCGCCGGGCGGGCGGCAATTGCTGCGGGTGATTCGCACGTCGTCGCGTGGCGATGGGGTGGAGGGTGAGAAGGCGTATCGGCTGGTGGTCGATGAACTGCCGCTTCATTCCGCCGCCTTGCTGGAATCAGAGACTCCGCGGAAGACCCATTCGGAGCTGAGTTTTCTGGTGCGTTATTCGTTGCCGGTTTTTGTGGGGCATGCCACGCCGGCGGGTGTGCCGCCGGTGCTGCAATGGAGTCTGGATTGCAGCGTTAATCCGTGGACCTTGAAGGTGCGCAATCACGGTGATTTTCATGCGCAGATCGCGGACCTGCGCACCACGCTGGACGATGGCTCGCGCGTGTTGGTCTATGGCGGTTTGCTCGGTTACGTGCTGGCGGGGCAGAGCATGCAGTGGACGATCTCGCCGTTGGCGCATTCGCGGTGCATCAAGGGCTTGGACGCCATGGTCAATCGCAACATGGTGTCGGTGTATGAATTGGCCCCATGACACCCTTGCCGGGGGATGCACTTTGCTGTGTGCGCTGTGCGCGGGTTGTGTTGCAACGACCTGTCTTGCACAGCCACGTTCGCCCGAAGTGACCGCAGCCATTCCTGCAGCGCGACTTGCTCCGATTCAGATGGAGCCGCGCCCGGCCGCTGCGGCCGACTCGATGCTGCTGTATCTGGCCGTGACGCTCAACACGCGCTCGATGGGGCTGCAACCCGCGCGCCTGGTGGGGGATGAGGTGCTGATGCTGCGCAGCGTGCTGGCGGGGATGGGCATCAACAACCTGGATGCGGCTCGGCGTCTTGATTCGGGGGACAGTGACTGGATTGCGCTGGCGGCCTTGCCCGGCGCCGTTGTGCTGTTTGATGCGAGCAAGCAGGCACTGGAGTTGAGTCTGCCGTTCTCCCTGCTGGACTGGGCCGACACCCGACTCGGCATGACGGAATTTGCGGGCGTGCCGCCCAGCAATTCGCCGGGGTTGCTGCTCAACTACGATCTGTATGGCGTTGACAGCCGGTATAGCCGCAGCGTCAGCGCATCGAGCGAGCTGCGCGCGTTCGCGATGAATCAGGTGCTGACCCATACCATGCTGTCGCGTTACCAGAGCCTGCCGAATGGTGTGAATGGTGACGCTGTGAATATAGGCATGGGCGTGGGTATGGGTACGGGTACGGGCGAGAGCACTAGTCTGGGCAGCGCGCCTGCGCGGTTTTCCAACACGCGGCTTGACACGACCTACAGCCGTTCGTATCCCGAGTCGATGGTGACGCTGCGCCTCGGCGACACGCTGACCGCGATGCAGCCCTGGACGCGCGCCACGCGCATTGGCGGGATCCAGATTGCGCGCAACTTTGCGCTGCAACCTTACCGAATCACCACGCCCGTTCCCGAGTTGATGGGCACGAGCGCGCTGCCGTCCGAGGTGGAGCTGTTCATCAATGGCATCAGCAAATACCAGGGCAAGGTGCCCGCTGGCCCGTTTGCGCTCACCGCCATTCCGGGGTTGACTGGCAGTGGTACGGCGCAGGTGGTTTTGACGGATGCGATGGGCCGCGCCACTACGCTGCAATACAGCCTTTACGGAAGCGAGCAATTGCTCGCCAAAGGCTTGAGCCATTGGTCTGCAGAGTTGGGGTTCATTCGCAAGAACTACGGGCAGAAATCGTTCGACTATTCCAGCGAACTGATGACCAGTGGCAGTGTGAGCTACGGCCTCACCGATCAGCTCACGCTGCGCAGCCACGCGGAGCTGACGCCGCGGCTGCGCAACCTGGGCGCGGGCTTGGCCTGGTTGTCGCGCGGGTGGGGGCTTTGGTCGATTGCGGCGGCGGGAAGTCAGCATCAAAAGGGTGGGAGTGGTGGGTTGCTTCAGCTGGGGTATCAGTGGAGCAATCAGCGCTTTTTTGGTGGACTGCAGGCCACTGGCGCCACGCAGCGCTATAGCGATGCAGCGTCCCAATACGACGCGAGCCGCACCAAGGCTTCGGCGCATGCCACGTTGGGCTTCAGTGCGCCGTCGGTGGGCAGCGTGAGCCTGAGCCTGATGTATCTGAATCAGCGCGACACCGCCTCGCAGCGCTGGCTGATGTTGGGTTGGAGTCGCCCGTTGGGTGCACGCGCAATGGCCACGCTCAGTGCCAATCACAACCTGAATCAGCACCGACGCAGCAGTGTGCAGTTGATGCTGAGCTGGTTTCTGGACAGTCGCATCCATCTGACCAGCAGCGTGTCGCGGCAAGCGGATCGGGATCAGCTGGCGTTGAATGCCAGTCACCGTGCGCCTGCGGATGCGGGGTGGAGTTGGGCGGCTGCGACACGCACTGATTTTGGTTCGGGTTTTGGCTCTGGCTCTGGCTCTGGCGCTCATTCCGGCACCCACGCTCAGGCCAGCGTCAACTACCGAAACAACCAACTGGACACGCAAGCCCAGATCAGCCGACACGAGGGTTCGGTGTCTACGGCGCTGGGCGCTTCCGGGGCGCTGATCTGGATGAATTCGCATGGCTTTGCCAGTCGCCGCGTCGATGATGGCTTCGCGGTGGTCAGCACGGGAGGCACGCCCGGCGTGCCTGTGATGCGGGAGAACATTGTGATCGGCAAGACGGATGACAACGGCGTGCTGCTTGTGCCGCAACTGGGTGCTTACCGCGTGAACCGGTTGTCGATCAACGCGCTGCACCTGCCTGCGCAAACCCGTGTGCCGATGACGGAGCAGTCGATTGCGCCTTCGGACCGATCGGGCGTTTTTGTGGATTTTCCGCTGCAGAGAATTCGCTCGGCAACGATCGTTCTACAAGGGGACGACGGGCGTTATCTGCCCGTGGGTACGGTCGTGACGATCCAGAAATTGGACAGCGCGAGCAAGGCTCCCCCCGAGGGCAAGCCGGCGCTGATCACCAGCATCGTTGGCTACGACGGGGCGAGCTATTTTGAAGATCTGGGTCAGGACAATGGGCTGGTGGCTCACCTGCCTGGTGGTGGACGTTGCGAGGCGCGTGTGAGCTGGCCGCCCGACAGTCCGCTTGATCGCATTCCAACCCTTGGGCCTTTGCGTTGTGTTGTCAAACGCGACCCGCAACTGGAGCACGCGCAGCAATATGGCCCTGTACCTCATCCCTGATCGGTGGTTGATTGGTCCACACAGATTCGCGCTGGCGCTCGTCTGTGTGGGTGCTTGGGGCGCGGTGCTTCCCCTGCCTGCAAAGGCACAGGTTGCATGTTCTGCCGAGATTGGAAACTTTCAGTTCAACTCTGTTGTGCCATGGCGCACGGGTCATTGGGTGGATGCGTCGCTCAATGTGTCGTGTGAGAACAAGACGCCCACCGAGTACGCTGTTGCGGCTTGCATGAGCCTCGAACAAGGGAGCGCAGGCACCAGCATTCGCACCCGCCAATTGACCATGAACGGCACCAATCAAGGTCCCGCGTTGCAGGTTTCGGTGATGGTGAATGGATTCACCAATTTTGGTTCGTACTACGACAGCGCCGGCCCTGTCGAAATGGTCACGCGGGTGGGGCCCAACTCATCCAGCCACGCCTATTTTCCGGTCACGGTGTCGATCAACAACGGGCAGTCCTCGGCGGTTGCGGGCGAGTATTTTTCGTCGTTTCAGGGCATGCAAACCAGGATCGCGGT
>CALMCS010000071.1 GCA_937862875.1 uncultured Comamonadaceae bacterium | reverse complement strand
TTGTACCCAGGCATTACGCGGTAGCGTAGTTGCTGCATTAGACGGCGTCTTAGTTTGCGTAGGGGGGAAAGGGGGGGTTGGCGGAAGACACCTACGGTGTCGCCCCATGCGGCGCTGTCTTCCGAGGGATGCGGCTCCCAATCGGTACTGACATGCAGCAACTCAAGCGACGCATACTTGGCCAGTGCCCGGTACCCATCGGGATAGAAGCGCCAGCAATCCTGCGGATAGCGGTGCTCGGGTCCACGCGACGGTGCAATCAAAAAGATATGCCCACCGGGCTTCAACACCCGCACCATTTCCAGCCACGAGCACCAGAAAAACTCAACGTGTTCGAACGCCTGGCCGGAGACGATCACATCCACCGAGAAGCTGTCGAACGGCAGTCGATAAGGCGACTCCAGCACCACGTCCACATTCGGTCCGGGGCCGAGATCGACACCGGTGTATTCCCAGCTCGGGTGGAGGAAGAACTGCTTGTAGCTGCCGTTCACGTCGTAGCTGCCGATGTCGATGATCTTCAGCGGCTTCTCTGTACTGGTCGAGAGGTACTTGTGTACCAACCCCTGTACATGGGCCAGTGAGCTTGTATGCATTCTTCGTGTCCTTAATATTCCGTGAAATCTACTGAGTGCTTGCTGCGCGTGGCGCGGCCAGCACGTCACTCAGTCATTCATGCATTTATTTATTTCTGTTTGAGTTCTTGCTTCAATCACGGCTTTTCAATGACGATGGCGTCCTGGTGATGCCAGAACTGGCGCTCGGCCACCTTCAGCAAGCGAGCCTCGGGCAGCGTCTCTGCGATGCGCGCGCGCACAAAGGCTTCGGAGGTGAACGTCGTGCCGTATTCCTGTCCGTCGATCGCATTGGACTCGCTCGACGCCACAAAGAAATAGCCGTTCTCGTCCAGCGTCACATTCTGCTTGCGCACCGCTTCCGCGCCGTGGGTGGTGAACACCAGCACGCCGCCGGGAGCCACCATGTCGAAAATGCGGCGCAGCCAGCGCGACCAGGTCGATGCGGGCAAGTGCGTGAACAGCGAGAGCACGAACACCAGATCGTGCTGCTGGTTCCACTGCACCTGCTCGGGCACGGAGGGGGACACAAAGCCTTCGACGCCAAACGTCTTGCGCGCAAACTCCACCGAGTCGACCACGACGTCATTGGCCACCACGCGCTCGGCGCCCAGCGCCTTCACCAAGTGGCGCGTGAAGCGACCGTGACCGCTGGCGAATTCGAGCACGCTCTTCGTGCGCAGCAGCGGGTGGTTCACTTCTTCGAGCAACAGCACCAGCTCCGACATCGTGCGCCAGCCATCGGCCAGGTAATCACGAATCGGGTTCAGGCTCGAAGGGTGAGCCGAGAAGAACTTGAAAATATCGTCCGCTTCGGAAATCTGGCAGGGGCAACCCATCCACTGGCCATACGACAGCAGCGGAAAGTGCTCTTCGATCAGATTGTGTGCGGGCAGCCGGGTAGCGGCCACATCGCGGGCCTGAACCAGAAGCTGACCCGCAGCCTCCAGCTCGCCGCGGTTCATCAAAGCCTGCGCCTCGGCCATTGTGTCGAGTACGGTTGTTGCGTTTTCAGAAGACATCATCAATTTCAAAAAGCAGTTGTTTGGGCCGTTTGTGTACACCGCGCTTGCATCAAGCAAGCGTCAGGTCCAGTCGTGCGGCAGGCGCACCAGTCCGGGCATGAGTGTGGGCGAGACAAAGCGGAAGTCTTGATAGTGCAGCCACGCATCGTAAAGCACGAGACCGCTCTCATCGAACAGGTAGGCGCTGACCACGTATTCGCCGCTGTGCAGCGGCAGATTCGGGAACGTCAGCACGGCACGCCAGGTGCCATCCTCCATACGTGTCGGGTGCGCGCCTTCTTCATGCGTCGCGAGCGAGGTGATTCCCGTGCCCTGCGATTGCTCGATCATGAAGCCGAGATTGGGCCGCTCATCGCCGCGTCCGCGCACGATGAAGGTGACCACCAGGTCCACGCTTTCGAGCAGCGGTGGCTTGCTTTGGCTGAGATCGGAAATCGTCACCGACATGAGGCTCGCGCCCATGCCATCGGGATTGGCCGGCATGCGCTTGCCGGCTTTTTGTTCGGGCAGGTCGTCGTCGAGTGCGTTCAGCGTGACGTCGGATTCATCTTCCACCAACGGCGTCTGCGTGCCCGGCAAGGTGCTGTTGTCTCCGCGCAGGCGACTGTGCATTTCGTAGGCGCCCATCACCGCTTCGGTGGGCCCCATCTCCATGACTTTCCCGCCCTTGAGCCAGATCGCCTGATCGCACAAATGGCGAATGTGATACGAGCTGTGCGAGCAAAACAGAATCGTGCAGCCGTTATCCCGAAACGCCATGATGCGGGCCACGCATTTTTTCTGGAAATGCTGATCGCCCACGGCGAGTGCCTCATCGATGATGAGCACGTCGGGCGGCACCGCCGTCACCAGCGCAAACGCGAGGCGCACGGTCATGCCCGACGAATAGGTTTTCACCGCGCGGTCCATGGCATCGCCCAACTCGGAAAAAGCGATGATTTCCGGTTCGAGCCTGGCCATCTCTTCGTGGCTGATGCCGATCAAACTACCGGCGAAGTACAAATTGTCGCGCCCACTGAACTCGGGGTGAAAACCCGCGCCGAGCTCCAGAATGGCGGTCACGCGTCCCACGCGCTCCACACTGCCGGAGCTGGGCTGCACGGTTCCCGCCAACAACTTCAACAGGGAGCTCTTGCCCGCGCCGTTGTCGCCCACCACGCCCACACACTGGCCGCGCTTGAGCTCGAACGTCACATCCTTCAAAGCCCAGTGGCTGCGATGGCGAACCTTGTCGCTGAACAGCGCCTTGAAGCGCTGACGCGGCGAATCGTAGAGTTTGTATTCCTTGCTGACGTGGCTGACTTTCAACACCACATCATCGCCACCCATAGTGGGCTTGTCGGCTTGCTCGTTCATAGCCAATCCACCAGTTGGTCATGGCTGCGACGCACCGCGACCGAGAGCAGCAAAGCTGCACCTGAAATCCAAAGCACCAAGGCCAACCACACGCTCCACGAAGGCCATGCGCCCTGCAACAAAATCGATTGCCAACCCGACACCACGGGCGTCATCGGATTGATCCACAGCACCCAGCGCCATGCGGCCGGGAACATGGTGATCGGAAACAGCACGGGCGAGACAAAGATACCGATCTGCAGCGCAAAGCCCACGACCTGCACGGTATCGCGCAGTGCCGCGGCCATGATGCCGAACAGATAGGCCAGCATGAAGGTCATCACGATCTGCAGTACCAGCAGCGGAATGACCGAGATCACCGGCAGCGCAAAGCGGTGCACCGGCGCATAGGCCAGCGTGATCAACAACAGCATCGGCCCGAAGACCACGGCGCTGGCCAGTACGGTGCGCGCCGGGAAAATAATCGGCGGCAATGCGTTCTTGTGCAGCAGGCTGCCGGCATCGAGCAGGCTCGACGTGCCGCGCCCAAATCCGTCGCAAAACGCCATCCAGGCCAGCGAACCGACGATCAAATAGGTGCCCACGCGAGTCGTTGGAGCATGCTCCCCGAGTCGCATCGCAAACACGATGTCGAACACCAGGTAATAGGCCGCAATGGTCAGCAATGGCTGGATGTACGCCCAGAGAACGCCCGCGGCGGAGCCCTGATAGCGCGCAACCACTTCGCGCCGGGTCAGGACGGCGACAAGCCCCCGCAGACGCCAGAGTTGCGCGAGTTCAGACAGAAAAGTGCCCATGAAATTGCGTTGAACGCGGTTCGGAGAGATAACGCTCGAATGAAAAAATTAACGCGAGATGGCTGCTTTGAATGAGCCACTCGCGTATTGCAATTAATCGATCTGCTACGGCCGGTAGAAATATCCACCATCACTGCCGCAAGCGGATAGCCACCATTGCATCATTCAAGTAAAGCGACCATTGTAATAAGGTCGCTCCCCTTTGACATACTGCATGTGATTACCCAGAACCTCGCTGAAACAGAATATTGCTCTTTCGGAGGTTCAAGGCATCCCGTATGCCGATTTACTTGGCGGCGTTCGCGCCAAAGGCCTTGATGGCCTCTTCGTTGATCTTCACGTCCTTGATCAGGCCATTGGTCATCGCCAGGCGCTTATCGTTCACGATGCGCTTGGATGCGCTGCTCTTGAGTCGCTCAGCCACGTCTTCGTAAGGCAGCGTGCGTGCTGGACGACGATCTTCCAGGCGCAGGATATGCCAGCCGAATTGGGTCTTCACGACACCGCTGAGCTGGCCGTTGGCCTTCAGATCATCAATCGCCTTGGTGAACTCGGGCACGTAGCGATTGGTGGGCGCAAAGCCGAGGTCGCCGCCTTGAGCAGCACTGCCCTTGTCGTCAGAGTTGGCTTCTGCGAGCTTGGCGAAGTCCGCACCGCCCTTGAGCTGAGCCAACAGCTTTTCAGCCTTGGCCTTGGATTCTGGGGTGTCGCCTTCGATCAAGATGTGGCGAACGTGGGCCTCTGCTGGCACCTCGAAGGCCTTGGGGTTGGCGCGGTATTCCGAGCGCGCGTAATCATCAAGGGCCTTGGCATCAGGGGCGTTGGCGGCTTCGAATTGCAGGACACGAGCATCGGAGAGCACACGCTCTTCTGCCAGCTTCACACGTGCCTTCATGATCGGGTCAGCTGCCAGACCACTCTTTTGGATCTCCATCGCCATGATGCGACGCGCTGCCAGGTTCTTTGCGGATTGGGTCACCGCCTGAGCGTTTTCAAGCATCTTCTTGCGCTGGTCGTCAGGTGTGCCGGCAGGAATGCTGGCAATGACGTCTTGATCGGTGATCTTGACTTGACCGACTTCCACCAACACCACTGGTGCGGCGGCCAAGACACCCGCAGAGAAACAAATACCGATTGCAGCCGCAGCCCAATGACGAGAAAACTTCATGACGTAAAAATCCTGTTGATGGACATGACAAGACTGGCCTTGGCCGCTTGCACAGATGTCCAGTGATTATGCAGACAGAGCCACAATTCTCTGATGAAACATGGCTTGAACGGCGCTTCACTGCGTGAATTTGTGTCGCAAATGTCTGCGAAGACGCATTCAAAAACCTTGTAGCAAATGGACATCCAGCGGGCGCGTAAGTTCCAGAAAACAGCCTTTTGACACCAAAAATCTGCACTGCAAGACGATCCGCCGCGAAGTCATTGCCTCATACACGATCTGTCACGGTTCCGGCGATGGAAACGACAAGAACGTCCATCCCTACGAGCCGCACGACCGACAGTCGCTGTGTACTGAAACACCTTTTCGAACAACCATAAAAAAAGGCGGGGAGAACCCCGCCTTTTTATTCACACGCTATCGCGCCTGAAGTAACTGTGGTTACTTAAGGACGGACGAAACGGTGGTTCCAGTTCACGCTGAAGTTGCCGGATGTACCGACGTCAACAGCCTGGTTGAACGCGCTAGCGAATGCCGAGCCAATGATTGGCAGGCCTACGCCAGTTGCGCCTGGAGTGGAGATCTGCACCCAACCGTTCTGGTACTTGGCGGCGATATCGCTACGAGCGATAGCAGCACCCAGCACAGCGGAACGCTCAGCGTCAGTACCGTTAGCGAAGCTCAGGA
>CALMCS010000070.1 GCA_937862875.1 uncultured Comamonadaceae bacterium | reverse complement strand
GAGATATTCGCCGCTGTGTTCCTGGATAGCATGCACCAGGTGCTGGCCTACGAGCCATTGTTCAGGGGCACGATCAACTCGACTTCTGTTTATCCACGTGTCGTCGTACAGCGTGTGCTGGAGTTGAACGCCGCCGCGGTGATCTTCGCGCACCAGCACCCCTCGGGCATCTCCGAGCCGTCGAGCGCGGATCGTGTGCTGACCCAGCAACTGCAGGCCGCGCTGGCGCTCATCGATGTACGGGTACTGGATCACATCATCGTAGGCCAAGGTTCCCCGTTCTCCTTTGCGGAGTCAGGCCTGCTGTAACGGTCGCATTGCTTCATTGATCCTCGCGGAGGCTTCGGCCTCCGTTTTTTTATGGCCCGGGACAAGCAGGTATGCGGGCAGCCCGCGATGCGCATTGTTTGTTGGGGTGGCATCGGGTTCGCGTTTGACTATGGCCCTGATCAACTTTCGGGGCACGCGACATGCCGGCATCCTTTTCCACGTTCGCGTCGGGCTGGCGAACCCTTGGTCTCGTCGTGGCGCTGCCGGCGTCCCTGGCCGTGTTCAGCCCCGTCACCTTCGCAGCCGACGTACTGGTCGTCACCGACAGCCACCACCCGGTCAAGACCATGGGCGGCGAGCGGCTGATCGAGCTGGACGAAGCCCGCCGGATTGAAGCGGAGCTTTCTGCGGAACTGCCCGCCGCCCCCGAACAGGCGGCGGCCACCGTCAAGCGTCGGCTGAACCAAGGCGGCGCCGACCTACAGCGCCGCATCGCTTCCGCATACCAGGGCGTCACCGACGCATGGAGCCTGGGCATCACCAGCATCCCGGCTGTCGTGGTGGATCAGCGCTACGTGGTCTATGGCGAGCCGGATGTGGCCCGCGCTGTCGCGCGCATCGAGCAGCGTCGGAGGACCCAGCCATGACGAGGCCATTCGACCTTATGCGCCGCATGCGGGCTGGCGTGGCTTCCTTGCTGCTGCTCAGCGCCACGGGTAGCTACGCCTTGAACACCACCGCCATCGTTGCCTCGGTGGCCTCGCCCGATTGCTTGGAGTACCGGGTGGTGGGTATCTGCTACTGGCTCTACTGCACCTGGGGAGGCTGCACGGTGCGCACCTCTGTCAAGGTGCGCCACTACATCCCCGATGCGGTCGTCTCCAGCTACAGCAACACGGGCGAGAACCCGTGGGTCGAAGTCCGGGCGATGAGTACGGCCAACCCGTCCGCCCAAGCGGGCGGCGATGGAACGACGAACGAGGATCACGAAAACAATCTCGCGAAATTCAAGAACGCCGACGTGATCGGCCATCCCGGCGTCGAGGTGTTCAACCAGTTTGTTTCGTCCTCGGGCTACTTCTGCGAGGGCGCGGGAACGGCATTCATGCCGTATCTGCTCAGCACCTTGGACACGCTTGCCTGGCGCTACAACGTGCCCGAGATGGCCTACCCGGAGGCGTTGATTCCGGGCATGCGCGAGGTCGGCGCACGCACCACGATGAACCTTTGGGGCAACGTGTATCCCCGCGGCGGCTTCCTGCACCAGACCGACGACCACAAATCGGGAGCCGTGGTGGCCCAGCGTGCGGGCGATGTCGTCACGCGCCGCGGGCAGTTGCACGTGTACCAGCCGCTGCTTGCCAATGCCCGCGATGGCTACTGGCCCGCCAGCGCGCTGATGGAGGGTGATGCCTCGACTGGCAAGTGGCAGGAACTCACGCCCGTCCTGTCCTCGTCCTGCACGGTTTTCCCACGCACCGGCTTCCTGACTCAGGCCCAGCAAGGCGACTACGCCTGGGCGCTGTGGCGGCCGTATGCCTGCTGCGAACGCCGTGGACAGGTGTTCCTTGGCAGCGTTGATTTCCTTTGAGGTGCCGCGATGAAGCGTTCCGACTCTATGCAGTTCTCCCCACCGGCTCGTGGCAAGAGGATCTGTTTGGCGCTTACCGGCGCGTTGGTTCTGGCAAGCGGCGTGGCCTGGGGCCAACTGGGCTACCAGACCAGCGGCAACGTCATCGGCGATGACGTCATGTACTCCATCGGCGGCGGCAGCGCCGTTTCGATGGGCCGCGCAGCCGGCATGCGCTCGCTCGGCGTGGGTGTCGGCTGGAACAGCAATCTGATCTGCGGCGACATGAGCATCCAGACCACGTTGAAGAATCAACTCAACGGTGTCACCAATGGCTTTCAGCAGATCATGTCCTCGGTGATCCAGAGTGCTACGAGTGCTGTGGCGTCCCTGCCGGCGTTGATCATCCAGCGTGCAGATCCAGGCCTCTACAACCTGCTCACCAACGGCGTTCTGCAAGCGCGGCTGGATTTCGACCGCTCGAAGCTGACGTGCCGCGCCATGGCCGAAAAGATGGCCGAAACGGCTGGCGGCCAACTCGGCTGGAGCCAGATGGCAGAGGGGTTGGCGCTGCGTGACGCTGTTTCGAGCACGGATGCCGTCTCGGCCATCGAGCAGGCCGAGACGCGCCGTGGCAACGATGGCGTGCCCTGGGTCGGGGGAAGCAATGCCGGCGGCTCCGGTCAGCCCGCGATCAAGGTGGTCGGTGACGTCACCCGCGCGGGCTACAACCTGGTCAATGGCCGCGGGGTGACCGACACGTCGGCAATCGCTCCGGCCAGTTGCACGAGCCTGTCGTGCCAAACCTGGACCACGCCGCAGGCGGCCATCGAGTGGGCAACACGGGTGCTCGGCGAGAAGGAGCAGCGCACCTGCGACGCCTGCACCAAGACGGAGACGGTGCCCGGCGTCGGGCTGACGCCCCTGATCCAGGAGGAGTACGACGCCAAGCTGCAGGCGCTCCAGGACCTGGTCTCCAAGGCGAAGAACACGACGCCCGAAAACCTGCGGGAGGCCGGCAGCGCGTCGCTGCCCATCACGCGCGGCGTGGTCGAGGCACTGCGCGACGAACCGGACCAGCACCTGCTGTCGCAGCGCCTGGCGTCCGAGGTTGCGCTGGCGTCGGTGCTGGAGAAGGCGCTACTGCTGCAACGCACGCTGCTGACCGGCAAGAAGGAGCCCAACGTGGCGGCCAACCAGCTCGCCGTGGAGGCGGTGAACCACGAGAGCGACACGCTCGATCGCGAGATTCGCAACCTCAAGACCGAGCTGGAGCTGCGCCGGGAGCTGGCGAACAACTCGCCCATGGCGATCATCCAGCGCCACGGCACGCGCGCGGCGGGCTCGCGTGGCATCTACGAAGGCGATCCGGTGCCTGACCGCCTCGATCAGTTGCAGAAGGGCAATCCGGGAGGCCGGCCATGAGCCTGATGCGTGCGGCCTGGCTGCGCCCGCGCTGGCTGTTCAACCGGCGCGCAGCGAAGGCGCTGCTGTGGACGATGGTACTCGCGGCCGTCGCCGTGGGTGCCAACATCGTTGGCATCTACCTCGTCGGAAGTGTCGCGGGCTGGGAGCGTTGGCTGGCGGCAGCAGCGGGCTACTTCCTGGTCTGGCGGCTGTGCCTGTACGGCGCGACGGCCTACGGCTGGGTCTGGATGCGTCGCCGGCTACTCGCGCGCGAGGACCAGAACGGCGCAGACAGGCAGGCGCGGCGCCGCCTGGTGC
>CALMCS010000069.1 GCA_937862875.1 uncultured Comamonadaceae bacterium | reverse complement strand
ATGCCTTCCACGTTGCTCACGATGTGCATCACGTGGCTGTAGCGTTCGACCGAAAACGCCTCGGTCACTTTGACCGTGCCGGTCTTGGCGATGCGGCCGATGTCGTTGCGCGCCAGGTCAATCAGCATGACGTGCTCGGCGCGTTCCTTGGGGTCGTTGATCAGCTCTTGCTCGATCGCCTTGTCGTGCTCTGGCGAGGTGCCGCGCGGGCGGGTTCCGGCCAACGGGCGAATGGTGATCTTCTGGCCTTCCGGCACCGCCTCCTGGCGCACCAGAATTTCAGGGCTCGCGCCCACCACCTGGAAGTCGCCGAAGTTGTAGTAGTACATGTACGGCGATGGGTTCAGCGAACGCAGCGCACGGTACAGGCTCAGCGGGCTTTCGGTGTAGCGCTTGTGAATGCGCTGACCGACCTGCACTTGCATGAAGTCGCCGGCGGCAATCAGCTCCTTGGCTTCGAGCACCGCCTTGAGGTATTTGTCCTTGGAGAAGCTGCGCTCTGCGGGATGGGTCTCGGTGGGTCGCACGACTGGTGCGCTGACCGAGTACTTGAGCTGATCCTTGAGGTCACGCAGTCGCTTCTTGCCCTTCGAGTACGCCTCGGGCTGGGTCGGGTCGGCGTAGACAAACAGGTAGAGCTTGCCCGAGAGGTTGTCGATCACCGCCAGCTCTTCGCACTGCAGCAGCATGATGTCGGGGCAGCCCATGGTGTCGGGCGGGCAGGTGTTTTCGAGCTTCTTCTCGATGTAGCGCACCGCGTCGTAGCCGAAGTAGCCGGCCAGGCCACCGCAAAAACGCGGCAGACCCGGGCGCAGCGCCACCTTGAAGCGCTTTTGGTATTCGCCGATGAAGTCGAGCGGATTGCCGTGCACGGTTTCCACGACTTTGCCGTCGGTCACCACCTCGGTCTTGGCCGCGTCACCAAAGCCGCTGGCGCGCAGCAAGGTGCGTGCGGGCAGGCCGATGAAGCTGTAGCGACCAAAGCGCTCGCCGCCCACTACCGACTCGAGCAGAAAGCTGTTCGTGCCATCGCCGCGGGCGTGCGAGAGTTTGAGGTAGAGCGATAAAGGGGTTTCGAGATCCGCAAAGGCTTCCGCGATCAGCGGGATGCGGTTGTAGCCTTCGGCGGCCAGACTTTTGAATTCAAGTTCTGTAATCACAGGTGAGTTCCCAGCTCGGGCGATACGAGCAGACTGCAGCCGTTCTTGGCCTTCTGGTCGTCATATCGCGGGTTCATTCAATTCTTGCCCCTGCAAGAGGAGCGACTGGTGCACGCTGGGAGGTGCCCAGGTGCTTTAGCAATGAGTCAGGACAGGCTTACGCCAGGGCCAAGCCCCCCGGTCTCCCGAACCTGCATTTGCGATGCGATGAATGAACATAGGCCGCCAGTGTAGCAAGACTGAATGACGTTCTGGTGTTCTGGGCATGACAAGCCTTGGTTCCATAGAGCGAAAACCCCAAAAAAACCGCGCGAAAACCCTGTGGTTTCGCGCACCAATATGGCTCACACTCTGCGCACAAAAAGCACGATCGTTCTATTTCAGGGAGCAAAAATCATGATTTCATCGACCCGACGCGTATTGGTGCTGTCTCCGCTGGCATGGGCGCTCGCGCCGCTGCTTGCCCCACTGGCGCATGCCGCTTCGCCGATCGAGGCGGGCGGCGTCACCTTCGTGCCCACGCAGCAGTTGCAGCAAAGCACGCTGCTGCTCAATGGCGCGGGGGTGCGCTACAAGGCCGTGTTCAAGGTGTACGCGGCTGGCTTGTATCTGGAGAAGCCGGCGCACACGCAGGCAGAGGTGTACGCCCTGTCGGGCCGCAAGCGCCTCGTGGTGCAGATGCTGCGGGAGATCGACTCCACCGAGCTGGGCAAGCTGTTCTCACGCGGCATGGAGGACAACATGGACAAGGCGGCGTTCTCCAAGATCGTGCCGGGCGTGCTGCGCATGGGCCAGATCTTCTCGGATCACAAGAAGCTGCAGGTCGGCGATCAGTTCATGGTGGACTGGATTCCGGGCACCGGAACCCTCATCACCGTGCGCGGCCAGCAGCAGGGGGATGCGTTCAAGGAACCCGAATTCTTCAACGCGCTGCTCGGGATCTGGCTCGGACCTCAGCCGGCCGACTGGAAACTCAAGGATGGCCTGCTGGGCAAAACCGCCTGAACCCGACCGACTCTGACAGCTTCATCAATCGCTGACAGAAATTCACAAATCCTCCGGAATCGACTTCTGCATCGGCGAGAATGCGGCGAAATTCATAGCAAATAAACCCATCGCCCCTCTGGACCGGGATCAAAAGCCCGCCCGTGAAAAGCATGAAACTCGGGGCCATGTCGTCAAAAAGCATCAGACCCGGCGCGTGAAGGTTTTTCAATTTGCGTTTATTGTTAGAAACTATTGCTAAATTGAGGGTGCTTTGCCCTCGGTGCATGCTCCGGAAGGATTGATTGATGAGACTCGCCAATGCCAAGGTCGGTGTACGTCTGGCCTTTGCCTTCAGCCTGATTCTCTTTATCACTTTGGTGATCGCGGGGATCGGTGTGTGGCGGCTTCAGGAGCTCGCGGACACCACGCGCCAACTGACCACCACCGACAACGACCGCCTGCGCGCCGCAGTGAAGTGGCACAACGCCGTGGAGCAGAACTGGTTGCGCACGCAGACTGCGTTGCTGGATGCGGACATCACCAATCTGGCGAGCTGGAAACAGGAAATCCGCAAGACGGCCGAAGAGTCGGACGTCGCGCGCAAGACGATCACCGACCTGATCGTTGCGGGCGAAGGCATCAGCTTGCTCAAGGAAATCGAGATCGCTCGCGATGCCTACCGCAAACCGCGTGAGGCATTGCTCGAGCGCCGCAAGGCCGGAGAAGACGTGATCGACGCCGTCGAACGCGATCTGAAACCCCAGGCCGAGGCCTACATTGCCGCCATCACCCGCATGGAAGAGCGCCAGTCGAGTCTGTACGATCAGACGCGCCATGAGGCCGACCAAAAGGCGGCCCAGGGCCGGATGATTCTGATCGCCGGTGCCGTCATCGCGTTGCTGCTGGGCATAGTGCTGTCCTACCTGCTCACCCGCTCGATCACGGTTCCGCTGCAACAGGCGGCGCGTACCGCCGGCCAGATTGCGGAAGGCGACCTGACCCAGCCGATCGTCGCCCATGGCCGCGACGAGGCCGCGCGCCTGCTGCAGGCGCTGCAGCACATGCAGAACAACCTGTCGCAGCTGGTCTCCGGCGTGCGCTCGAATGCCGAGAGCGTGGCGATTGCCAGCGCGGAAATCTCGCAGGGCAACAACAATCTGTCGTCCCGCACCGAGCAGCAGGCCAGCGCGCTGGAAGAAACCGCTGCGTCGATGGAGGAACTGGGCTCGACCGTGCGCCAGAACGCCGACAACGCCCGCCAGGCCAATCACCTCGCCATGAACGCCAGCTCGGTCGCCGTGCAGGGCGGCCATGTGGTGGCCGAAGTGGTCGACACGATGAAGGGCATCAACGACTCCAGCCGCAAGATCGCCGACATCATCGGCGTGATCGACGGCATCGCCTTCCAGACCAACATC
>CALMCS010000068.1 GCA_937862875.1 uncultured Comamonadaceae bacterium | reverse complement strand
GGGCATCGATGCGGGCGACCTGCTGCGTGGTGTCGGCGCGCACGCCGAGCGAGCGACCCGAGAGCTGGTCGACGAGCTTGAACGTCTGCAAGTCCAGCGCCTCGCCCGTACCCGTCAGCAACGATTCCAAATGCTCCAGCAACGGCGGCATTACCAGTTCATACCCGTAACTACGGGCTGTATCTAGCAATCCACGGCGAAGTTCTTCAATGCGCCGAGCCTCGGAAGGCAGTACATCGGCGATGTGATCCGGCAGGACCCAAGCAGACATGAGAAAAGGGGATGCTGTTAAAACCGTGATTCTACCGGACTGCTTTGAATCAAGCAGCATGTCGGGGGTCATCCACTAAATGAAGAGGAGAATCACCGCGCCAACAAGGATGGCTATCAGGCCGAAAAAACGAATCTGCCCGTCACGCAAGAGGGCAATCTGCGCCATGGCTTTGCGCCAGCTGGCGGGGGAGAGAAATGGCAGCAGTCCTTCGAGGATCAGCACCAATGCGATGGCTGACCAAACGACTTGCGACCATTCCATATCAAACAACGCTGCTCAAGCCCGTCGAGCAGCGTTCCTTTTTATTTGCCGGAACGTCCGGCACCCGTTGGGCTCACGAGGTTCTTGAAGAACTCGGAAGACGAAGGATCGACCACCATCACGTCGCTCTTCTTGTTGAAGCTCGACTTGTAGGCGTCCAGGCTGCGGTAGAACTGAGCGAAGCTCGGGTCACGACCAAATGCCTCGGCATAGACGCGAGCGGCTTGCGCATCGCCCTCGCCCTTGACCTTCTGTGCATCACGATAGGCGTTGGCAACGATCACATCACGTTGCTTGTCTGCATCGGCACGAATCTTTTCGGCTTCTGCAGCACCTGTCGAACGCAGTTCGTTGGCAACGCGCTGACGCTCTGCCTCCATACGGCCGTAGACCGATGCCGTGATGGCTTCCACATAGTCGACGCGGGTAATACGCACGTCAACGATGTCGATACCCCAAGGCTTGGCACCACCGCGAACGGATTCCAGCACTTCGCGCTTCACATCGGCCATCAGCAACTCACGCTTGGTGGAGAGCAGTTCACGCACCGTGCGGCGGTTGACCTCTTCCTGGAACGAGTTGCGCACCACACGATTGAGCTGAATGGCACCGGCCGCTTCGTCCGGACCCACGTTGCGGATATACGCAGATGGGTCGGAGATGCGCCAGCGCACATACCAGTCGATCACCACGCGCTGCTTTTCAGCAGTCAGCATGGACTCGGTGTCGGTGCTGTCGAGTGTCAACAGACGCTTGTCGATGTAGCGCACGTTCTGAAACGGCGGCGGCATCTTGAAGTTCAAACCGGGTTCGGTAATGACTTCCTTGATCTGACCCAGTGCGTAAACCACACCGAATTGACGCTGATCGACCACGAACAGCATGGAGCTAGCCAATGCCAGAGCGATCAGCAGCGACGTAATCCAAAAACCAACTTTGCTCACGTCTGTCTCCTATCGCGCGTCACGGTCACGCGAACGATTGGCGTCGCGATTGCGTGGATCTGTGGTGGCTGCAGCACTCGGTACGGGTGCTGGCGGCGTTGTAGCATTTGCCGCTACGTCAGACACGGCGGCCGTGGCTGCAGAGTTCGAGGCCTGCGACACCGACTGCATGATCTTGTCGAGTGGCAGATACAACAGGTTCGAGCCCTTGCTCGAGTCCACCACCACCTTGGTGACGTTGGAGTAGATCTGCTGCATCGAATCGGTGTACATGCGGTCGCGGGTCACCTGAGGCGCCTTTTGGTACTCCGCCAGAACCGAGCTGAATCGGCCGGCATCACCCTGGGCGGTTGCCACGATTTTCGCGTTGTAGCCTTCGGCCTCTTCCTTCAAGCGGGAAGCGGAACCGGCAGCACGCGGAATCACGTCGTTGGCATAGGCTTGCGCCAGATTCTGCAGACGCACGCGTTCCTGACCAGCTTTCAGCACATCGTCAAACGATGCCTGAACCTGCTCGGGAGGACGCACACCGCCCTGCTGCAAGTTGATGCCGACCACGTCGACGCCAATCTTGTAGCGATCCAGAATGGTCTGCATCAATTCGCGCACGCGCGGCGCAATTTGATCGCGCTCGTCGGCCAATGCCAGATCCATCTTCATCTTGCCGACCACTTCGCGCACAGCGGTTTCCGCCACTTGCACAACCGTGTTCTCGGGATCGCGGCTCTCGAACAGCCAGGCGCGTGCATCGCTCAGGCGATATTGCACGGCAAACTTGATCTCGACGATGTTCTCGTCTTCGGTCAGCATGGCCGACTCGCGCAGGCCCGTGCTCTTGATGATGCTGTCGCGTCCCACGTCGCTCGAACGAATGCGGGTGACGTAGACCAACTCATGTTTTTGAATCGGGTACGGCATGCGCCAGTTCAGACCGGCACCGACAGTCGACTTGAATTTGCCGAACTGCGTGATGACCGCTTGCTGACCTTCCTGGACGATGAACACGCCGGTTCCCATCCAGATCACCAGTGCGACGGCCGCAATCAAACCGACGCCCACACCGGCGTTCTTCATGCCGGGTTGAAAGCCGCCATTGTTGCCACCGTTGTTGTTGTTCGGATTCTTGCCGTTGCCGCCACCAAACAAGCCCGCAAGCTTGCGATTGAGATCACGGAACATTTCGTCAAGGTCTGGCGGTTGTCCCGAATTTCCCTGGCCACGCTGACGCCCATCGGGCTGCTGGCCATTGTTCTGTGGAGGACGCGGAGGCTGATTCTCCGGAGGTGGCGAAGCACCCTCGGATTTGTCATCACCACGACCCCAGCGAGGGTCATTCAAATTGAACATCCCGCGTATGCGCTGAGGCAGGGTTGCCCAACGAAATGCGAAGTTGCCTGAATTCATGCCAAAGTCTCTTGTTCTCTTAGACGCTTAATAGAACGCTATTGTGCCAATCAATGATCGTCGGACTCAAATTCAACAGTGGGCTCAGGGGACATCTTGCGTTTTCCCAACGCAATCGCCCGGTCTGACAATTCCTGTCGAAGCAGCCCCAAACCCTCGCCCTTGCTGGCGCTCAGGAAGATGCGCGGCATCTGGATACCATCGATCTCGTACTCGTCACGCATCTGGCTCGGACGCTGTTCCGGAGGAATCGCGTCGAGCTTGTTGAACACCAGCACCTGCGGAATATCCGCGGCGCCGATCTCGGCCAGTACGCGCTGTACCTGCTCGATCTGCTCGGGGAAATGCGGGTTGGCGGCGTCCACCACATGCAGCAACAGGTCGGCCTCGACGGCTTCCTGCAGCGTGGCCTGGAATGCATCGACCAGGCCGTGCGGCAGATCGCGAATGAATCCCACCGTGTCGGAAATCGAGATCGAACCCACTTCCTCGCCCAGATACATCTGGCGAGTGGTGGTGTCGAGCGTCGCAAACAACTGGTTGGCCGCATAGGCGCGGGCCTTGACCAATCCGTTGAACAGCGTCGATTTGCCGGCGTTGGTGTACCCCACGAGCGACACGCTGAACACCTCGCGGCGCTCGCGTTGACGGCGCTGCGTGTTGCGCTGCTTCTTGACCTTGACCAGCCGATCCTTGGTGCGTTTGACCGCATCGTTGATCATGCGTCGATCCAGCTCGATCTGCGTTTCACCCGGACCGCCACGCGCACCGATACCGCCGCGTTGGCGCTCCAAGTGCGACCAGCGACGAACCAGACGGGTACTGAGATATTGCAGGCGCGCCAGCTCGATTTGCAATTTGCCTTCGTGGCTCTTTGCGCGCTGGGCGAAGATTTCCAGGATCAGGAGCGTGCGGTCGTTGACCGGCATGCCAAGTTCGCGCTCCAAATTGCGCTGCTGAGCAGGGCTCAGCGCCTGATCGAACAGGATTTCCTTGGCACCGTAGGTTTGCGCAAGCAGGCGGATTTCCTCCGCCTTGCCTGAGCCAACGAAAAGCGCCGCATCAGGGGCTTTTCGCTTACACGATATGCGTGCAACGGGCTTCATGCCCGCAGTCTCGGCCAATAGACCGAGCTCTTCGAGCTCCCCATCGAAATGCGGAGCTCCAAAATCGACCCCCACCAAAATGACGGGGGCGTTACCTTGCACAGAGGCTACTTCTTCTTCAATGCTCAAGTCTCGAGCCTTTTATAAAAAACTCTCGACCAGACGGTCGAAGAGTGACCGCCATGCAAATGGCGGTTTTACTGGTTGGTTTCAGCGTCAGCGTTTTCGGCTGTAGAGAAATTCACAGCGCGTCCGGGGACGATGGTGGAAATGGCGTGCTTGTAGACCATTTGAGTCACCGTGTTGCGCAGCAGCACAACGTATTGGTCGAATGACTCGATTTGCCCCTGAAGCTTGATACCGTTGACCAAATAGATCGAAACGGGCACGTGCTCGCGACGCAGTGCATTCAGAAAGGGGTCTTGCAGAAGTTGACCTTTATTGCTCACGATATTCTCCGTGTTCTCAGAGCGTTGTTGTAAACCGACACCTTAACACAGCCATTCAGACCCACACTAGGCAAGGGCTTGAATGGTTGTTGTTTTAGTGCTAGCAACCGATCAATTATTTGTCGGTGTAGGGATTATGTGTGGTCTTCATTTCAATTCGCAAGGGCGTGCCAACAAGATTAAATTCTTTTCGGAAGCGCGCCTCGAGGAATCGCTTGTAGGCGTCCGTGATGTGCTCGAGCGAATTGCCATGAATCACGATCACCGGCGGGTTCATGCCGCCCTGGTGCGCGTAGCGTGGCTTCGGACGCGTGACGCCCGCGCGCTTGGGCGTCTGGAACTGCACGGCCTCGAGCAGCAGGCGTGTGAGCACCGGCGTTGGCATCTTGCACGTGGCCGACTTGTAGGCCTGCATGATCGATGTCCACAGAGGGCCCAGACCCTGGCGTTTTTGCGCCGAGATGAAATGCATTGGTGCGAACTTCAGGAACGACAGGCGCGTTTCGATCGAACGCTCCAGCAGTTGGCGCTGATAGTCGTCCACCGCATCCCACTTGTTGATGGCGAGCACCACGGCGCGTCCACTTTCGAGGATGTAGCCGGCGATGTGCGCGTCCTGATCGGTCACGCCTTGCGTCGCGTCGAGCAACAACAGCACCACGTTGGCCGACTCGACGGCCTGCAGCGTCTTGACCACCGAGAACTTCTCGATGGCTTCAAACACTTTGCCCTTGCGGCGCAGACCTGCGGTGTCGATCAACTCAAAGCGCTGACCGTGGCGTTCGAACGGCACGGAGATCGCGTCGCGCGTCGTGCCCGGCATGTCGAATGCCACCAGGCGCTCTTCACCCAACCAGGTGTTGATGAGCGTGGACTTGCCGACGTTGGGGCGACCCGCGACCGCGAGCTTGATGATGCCCTTGTCCGCTTCTTCCAGATCCTCTTCGGGATCGGGCAGATTGAGCTGGCCGATGGCGTGCTCGATCAAGAGCTTGACACCCTCGCCGTGCGCCGCGGAAATCGGGTAGACCTCGCCCAGACCCAGTTCATAGAACTCGGTCATGCGCGAGGTGTCCTTCATGCCTTCGGCTTTGTTGCCGACCAGAATGCAGGACTTGCCCAGACGGCGCAGGTACTTGGCGATTTCGTGATCCTGAGCGGAAATTCCGCCACGCACGTCCACCACAAAAATGACCACATCGGACTCGGCAACCGCTTGACGCGTTTGCTTCGCCATTTCGCGAAAGATGCCAGAAGAAGCGTCTGGCTCAAAACCGCCGGTATCCACCACGATGTACTCGTGCTTGCCCAGGCGGCCATTTCCGTAGTGCCGGTCACGCGTCAATCCGGCGAAGTCGGCAACGATGGCGTCGCGCGATTTCGTCATGCGATTGAACAAGGTGGACTTGCCCACATTGGGGCGTCCGACCAAAGCTATAACAGGCTTCATTTTGTTTTGTTTATTCCGGCCTGAAGCCAAAAATTCCACCGTCGCGGGTCACCACGACGAGTGTGTCCGCCGCTGCCACCGGGGCAGAAGCGACACCAGATTTATCCGTTGTCATGCGATTGAGCGGCGAAGCATCTTCGCGCGACAACATATGCACCAAGCCCGTCGAGTCACCCACCACGACCGAGCGGCCGAGCACCAGCGGTGCCGTGAGTTGACGATATTGCAGACGGTTGCTGCTCCACAATTTGGCACCGTCACCGCGCTTGTACGCGATGATCGTGCCGTTACTTTCCACTCCGTAGACGGCCTTGTCGTCGCCATCCACACCTTCGTTGCCGTTGGCGGCCTGGGTCCAGGACACGGTGCCGCGGGCGGCATCGATGCAACCGACGGTCGCCTGGAACGCACGTGCGCACAGGCTGTCGCCGATGCGGCTGGTACGGCCCACGATCTCGACCAGACGCTCGACATCGTTGGTGCCGCGCGGGCTGGCGAGAGGTGCCTCCCAGCTGATGGAGCCATTGTCGGGGTTGAAGCCGACCACGCGTCCGCCCAGTCCGGTCACGAGCGTATTGCCCATGGCCATCAGCACGCCCTGCTGGCGCAGCACCAGGGCTTCGCCGGGACGCTGTTGCATCCACAGGCGCTGTCCGGTCGCCGCGTCAAATGCATGGACCGAACGATCGGCCGCCAGCACGAACACGCGATTGCCAGCAACCAACGGTGCGGTGAACACCTGGACCGGCAATGTCATGCGCCACACCTCGCGGCCCCCTTCGATGGCGATCAGGTCGTTGGTACGGCTGACCACCGCGCTCCAGCGACCATCACTGCCCACGCCCGCGGACAAGGGTGTGCCCGCGTTGAAGCGCCACAGATCCTTGCCGGTGCGGGCATCGATGGCCACCACCTCGCCCGAATCGGACGCCAGCGTGACTGTGCTGCCACGGACATTGGCGTCGAGCACGATGCGCTCGACCTTGCCCATTTTGGACTGCCACGCCTGTGCCACCGGAACCACGGCCACGTTGGGGCCCAGTTCCGCCGGCTTGGGCGCGGACTTGCTCGAGAACAGCGAGCAACCGCTCAAGGCGGCAACGCTCAGAACGGCGCCAGCAATCAGCGCGCTGCGGGATGGGGTGGTCGACATCAATTTCACTGGCTGTTTCCTGTTGTTGAAGTCGCAGCAACCTGCACCTTGGAGCCCAGCGCATTGAGTTTGGCCTCAATCACGCGGCGATAGCTCGAACGGGCTTCCAATGCGGTGTACGCCTTTTGGTATTCCACGATGGCAGCCTTGTTGTCGCCTTGCAGCACCAACGCGTCACCCTTGCGATCGGCAAAAGCAGCGACGAACTCGGGAGGCACATTGCCTTCCAGTTGTTTGAGAGCCTCTGGGTAGGCCTTTTGTTCCATCAGAACGGACGCCAGACGCAGACGCGCGAGTGCCTTGTGGCCCTCTTGCTTGGCATCTTTGGCGACCCATTCCAGAGCGGACTTGGCACCATCCAGATTCTTGGCGTCGATCATGATCTTGGCGGCCGTGAGACCGGCCTGACCGGCCTGGGCCGTGCCTGGATAGCGCGACTTCATGTCGTCGAACGCGTGTTGAACGCGCTGCGGATCATTGGCAATCGCTGCCGAATCGACTTCGTCGAGCAGACCCGCGGCCTGGTTGGCCTGGCGATTCTGCCAATAGCTGTATCCGTTATAGGCAGCAAAGCCGCCGCACAACACCACCACAGCGGCAGTGATCAAGGTACCCCAGGTCTTCCAGAAATGCTTGAACTGGTCGATCTGTTCTTGTTCTTCGAGGTCAAAGTGATTGGCCATGATGATGTGTTCCGCTGCCTATGTATTTATGTGTTCGCTTCGCCAGAAATCTGGAGAGTAGCTGCCCAGGAGTCAATCGCATCGAGCGACTGCTCGGTTTGTTGCCCTTCACCGTCACGCAGCGACTTCACGGTCACCGCGCCACGGGCCAGTTCGTCCGCGCCGAAAATCAGCGCAAAGCGGGCACCACTGCCGTCCGCCTTCTTGAACTGCGACTTCATGCTGCCCATGCCCTCACCCGCCGTGGTCGGCGAATGCATCTGCACGCTGACACCGGCGGCACGCAACTTCTGCACGACGGTCATGACCGCGGTCAGGCTTTGCGCGTCGGGCACGATCGCATAGGCATCGGACACCAGCGCGGGCACTTCGCTGCCCTGCTCCTTGAGCAGTTCCAGCACACGCTCCACACCCAGCGCCCAGCCGACGGCCGGAGCCGGCTTGCCGCCGACTTCCTGAATCAGGTAGTCGTAGCGTCCGCCACCGCAGATTGTGCCTTGCGAGCCCAATTGGGTCGTGATGAACTCGAACACGGTCAGGTTGTAGTAGTCCATGCCGCGCACCAGACGCGGGTTCATGGTCCACTTCACGCCGTTCGCGTCCAGAATGGATTTGACGGTGTCGATGTGCTTGAGCGAGGCCTCGCCCAGGAAATCGAGCAGGCGCGGAGCAGCGTCCACCACCGCCTGCATCGCCGGATTCTTGGTATCCAGAATGCGCAGGGGGTTGGTGTAGAGGCGGCGGCGCGCGTCTTCGTCGAGGACCTCAACGTTCTTTTCGAGATACTCGATCAGCGCCGAACGATGCGCCTTGCGCTCTTCGGGCTGGCCGAGGCTGTTGATCTGCAGTTCGACGTTCTGCAGGCCAATCTCTTGCCAGAGGTTGTGGGCCAGCAGAATCAGCTCGGCGTCCACTTCCGCACCGGGAAAGCCCAGGGCTTCGGCACCGATCTGGTGGAATTGGCGATAACGGCCGCGCTGCGGACGCTCGTGGCGGAACATCTGGCCCATGTAATAGAGGCGCTTGCCGCCGTCATACAACATGTTGTTTTCGACCACCGCACGCACCACTCCGGCCGTGGCCTCGGGGCGCAGCGTGAGTTGTTCGCCGTTGAGCTTGTCCTCGAACGAGTACATCTCTTTTTCAACGATGTCGGTCACCTCGCCCAGGCCGCGCACAAACAGCGCGGTGGACTCGACGATCGGCGTGCGCATGTTGCGATAGGCGTAGCGCGCCATCAGGTTGCGAACCTTGTCTTCCAGCCACTCCCACTTTGCCGATTCGGGTGGGAGGATGTCGTTCATTCCCTTGATGGCCAACAATTTTTGAGTCTTGCTCAACTGAAATACCTTTTTATTCTGAGAGCGACGCCGCAGCGCGCACTGTGTATTGATCTTGAAAGGGTGAATTTTCGCCTGAACGCGGATGGAATCTTCAAAACCCGCTCGGCGAACCCGTCATCGAGGCACGGAATGTCCCGATTACGCGGCCCGTCCTTCGCCAAAACGATTGGCAATATAGCTCTCCACCACTTGCTGGAACTCCTGGGCAATGCCCTCTCCACGCAGGGTCATCGCCTTCTCGCCGTCAATGAAGACCGGTGCGGCGGGTGCCTCGCCGGTTCCGGGCAGGCTGATGCCGATGTCGGCATGCTTGCTCTCGCCCGGGCCGTTCACGATGCAACCCATCACCGCCACCTTGAGCTTTTCGACTCCGGGGTACTGGCCGCGCCAGACCGGCATCTGCAGACGCAGGAAATCGTCGATCTGCTTGGCCAGCACCTGGAACGTGGTGCTGGTCGTGCGGCCACAGCCGGGACATGCGGTCACGCTCGGCACAAACATGCGCAGGCCCAGCGATTGCAGAATTTCGGAGGCCACGACCACTTCCTGGGTGCGCGCCTCGCCGGGCTGCGGCGTGAGCGACACGCGAATGGTGTCGCCAATGCCTTCTTGCAGCAGGATCGCAAGCGCCGTGCTGGACGCCACGGTGCCCTTGGTGCCCATGCCGGCCTCGGTCAAACCGAGGTGCAGCGCGTAATTGCAGCGCTGCGCCAGTGCACGGTAGACCGCGATCAAATCCTGAACGCCGCTGACCTTGCACGAGAGAATGATCTGGTCGCCATTCAGGCCCATGTCTTCCGCGCGCTTGGCGGATTCCACGGCCGAGGTGATCAGGGCCTCGTACATGACCTGCTTGGCTTCCCATGGCTGGGCACGCAGGCTGTTGGTGTCCATCAGGCTGGCCAGCAGCTCCTGATCGAGACTGCCCCAGTTCACGCCGATGCGAATCGCCTTGTCGTACTTGATGGCCGCTTCGATCATCTGACCGAATTGGCGATCGCGCTTGTCGCCCTTGCCCACGTTGCCGGGGTTGATGCGGTACTTCGACAACGCCTTGGCGCAGTCCGGGAAATCCGTCAGCAAACGGTGGCCGTTGTAGTGAAAGTCACCCACCAACGGCACGGTCTCGCCCATACGGTCGAGTTGTTCACGAATATAGGGAACCGCTGCCGCCGCCTCGGGCGTGTTGACGGTGATGCGCACCATCTCGGAGCCCGCTCGGGCCAATTCCTTGACCTGAATGGCGGTGCCTACCGCGTCCACGGTGTCGGTATTGGTCATCGACTGCACGCGCACGGGGGCGTCGCCGCCCACCGTCACCACGCGGTCACCCCACACTACCCGGGCCTGGCGCGACCGGCGCGCCGCAGGGGCAGCAATCGCTACAGGTTGTTCCACAAAGCTCATCTTCACTTCACCTCAAAGCGCGCGACCTTGCCGCCCGCATAGCCGGTCATGGGCATTGGCTGTCCACGAACAATCACTTCCGTTGCATCAGGGCGGCCCACGGTCACATTCCATGGTCCGGTACCGGTAGCGTACACAGTCTCGCCGGCCGTCACCTCACGCTGCAACACCACCCCATTCACGGCGCTGACAATTTTCACCCAGGACGCCTCGCGGGCCCGGATTTCCAGGTATTTCTTGCCATCGGTCGTTACTGCGGCTGCCTGAGCGCCCACCGCATTGGCGGCCGCTGGAGCACTCGCTGCCGCGACGGGAACTGCCGTAGCGACTGCTGCTGCGGGGCTGCTGGCTGCAGGAATTGCAGCAACGGCCGCTGCGCTGGCCACCGGCGCTGCAGGAGCAGCAACTTCCGTCGACTCGGGGACAGGCGCAGGAGCAGCCGGCTCAGCGGATGGGGCATTCGGCTCATCCGTCGCATTGGACGACGCACCCGAGGTGCCCGATCCCTGCACGCTTGCCAGCAAGCCCGATTCCTTGTGCGGCAAAAAGGCCACGGCCAAAGCGCCCACCAGCAACACGGCCACGGCAACGCCCACCCAACGCGATTTGTTGGGGCGCTGCAGCGACGACTCGCTCTTGAAGCGACCGGTCGGATCCTTGAACGACGCGTTCAGGCTGCGCGCGGAATACACCGCCTGCGGAGCACCCGAAGGCAACAAGGCCAACACCGGCACCGGATCGATCTTCAGCGTGCGGCACACGCTGGCAGCCAGCGCGCGCATGAACACGTTGTCGGGAAACTCGTCGTAGCGATCCTCTTCCAGCGCCTCGATCTTGCTGACAGGGACCTTCAGTGCCACCGCCAACGCGGCCACATGCACGCCGTGGTACTCACGCGCCTGTCGCATGTACATGCCAGCCGTGGCTGTGACTGGATTGCCTTCACTCTCATTTGCTTCGGGCAACTCTGCGCCCAAACCCACCTGCTCACTCATTGAAAGCACCTCTCTCGTAGGCCAGCATCTGCTTTGAATCCGGGAAACGTTTATGCATTTGATCGGCCAATTGGCGCACTGTTGCCTGTTCGCCGAGCCCACGCTCGATCTTGATACCCAGCCACAGAGAATCCGGGCTGGCAAAGTTACCGTTGTTCACGCGGCGCACATAGAACTGTGCGCGCTTCAGATCACCACGGCGAAATTTCAATTGCGCCAATTCATATCCCACGATGGGATTGGCGACATCCAGCTCGTACGCCTTGAGAAGTACCGGCTCGGCCTCCTCCGGCTTGCCCGAGCGCACCAGGCAGACGCCCTTGGACATCAGCGTCTTGATCCGATCCATGTAACTGGGGATCGCCAAAGCCTTGTCGAAGGCGATGTCGGCCTGAGCGTATTGCTGCTTCTGGCACTGCAACCAACCCATGTTGTGCATCACATCGGGGTCGTTCGGGCGCAAGGCTTGCGTGCGCACCAGATTTTCTTCGGCCAGATTCAGATCGCCCATCTGCATGTAAATCAGGGCACGCAGATGGTAGGCGTCCGCGAACGTGGGGTCGGCCAGAAGCGCTTGACGGGTTTCGTCCAGCGCCACCGTCGCTTGCCCACGCTGCATATAGTTGGCCGCCAGTTCCAGACGAATTCGCGCACGGCGACGAACTTCGCTCTCGCTGTCGGATGAAATGACGTCTTTTTCAACCGCCGCGCTGGACCCACCGGGCGCCGCACAGCCGCTGAGGCTCATGGCTGCAGCAAGCACCGTTGATGCTGCAAGCCCCAGCAGGCCCGCTCGCCGCCACCCTACGCCCCGTCCGTTCATACTGACCCCTTTTAGTAATTCACACCTTACGCAATTGGCTTGAGCTCGATCACCCTCAGCTTGGCCATGCGTTGCTCGACCTTGGTCCGGTCGCGCACATCGCCCGCTAGTTGACCACAAGCAGCGTCGATATCATCGCCGCGCGTCTTGCGTACGGTAGTAACGATACCTGCATCGGACAACATTTTTGCAAACATCGTGACTTGAGTCGCGTTCGACCGCTTGAGCCCGGAGGCTGGAAACGGGTTGAAAGGGATCAGATTGAACTTGCAGGAGACGTTGTTCGCACCCTGCCCGCGCACCAGATCAATCAGTTGTTTCGCATGTTCGGCTTGGTCGTTGACGCCGTCGAGCATGCAGTATTCGAAGGTGATGAAATCGCGCGGAGCGTGCTCCAGGTAACGATTGCAGGCTTGCAACAGCTCCTCGAGGGGGTACTTGCGATTGAGCGGCACGAGGTTGTCGCGCAGCGGATCGTTCGGCGCGTGCAGCGACACCGCCAGAGCGACCGGGCAATCCTGCCCCAGCTTGTCCATGAAAGGCACCACGCCGGATGTGGACACAGTCACCCTGCGGCGTGAAAGGCCATAGCCGTGGTCGTCGAGCATCGTGCGCAGCGCCGGCAGCAAAGCCGAGTAGTTCTGCAGTGGCTCGCCCATGCCCATCATCACCACATTGGAGATGACACGTTCATCGGTGCCAAAGCGCTTGCGCAGGAAATGCTCCGCATACCAGAGCTGAGAAATGATTTCGCCCGTTGTCAGATTGCGGCTGAAGCCCTGATGCCCCGTCGAGCAAAAGCGGCAACCCACCGCACAACCGGCTTGCGAGGACACACACAGCGTGCCGCGGTCGTCCTCGGGAATGAATACGGTTTCGACGGCATTGCCGTCACCCACGTCGAACAGCCACTTGATCGTGCCGTCGGTGGAAATATGTTCGCTCACCACAGGCAACGCCTTGACGTGAGCGCAGCCGCGCAGCTTCTCGCGCAGCGACTTGGCCAGATCACTCATCTGGTCGAAATCGCTCGCGCCGCGCTGGTGTATCCAGCGAAACAGCTGCGTAGCGCGGAAACGCTTCTCCCCCAGACCTTCGCAAAAAGCGGTCAGTCCGTTCAAATCAAATTCGAGAAGATTCGTGGTCATAACGCAACCAGTCCATGTCCACGCGGGAAAAGAGTTTCAAAAATCCAGATTTGCACGGACTGTCGGGTGACCCAACCGTCCGTGCAGCTCCCCAATTAACGGGAGTAGACGTTCATGCCGGCGAAGAAGAAGCCGATTTCGACAGCAGCAGTGTCAGCAGCGTCAGAGCCGTGAACGGCGTTGGCGTCGATGCTGTCAGCGAAGTCAGCACGGATGGTGCCAGGAGCTGCCTTCTTAGGATCGGTAGCGCCCATCAGTTCGCGGTTCTTCAGGATGGCGTTTTCGCCTTCCAGAGCCTGGATCATCACGGGACCGGAGATCATGAAATCAACCAGATCCTTGAAGAAAGGACGCTCTTTGTGAACACCGTAGAACTGTTCAGCTTCGCCACGCGACAGGTGGGCCATGCGAGCAGCCACAACCTTCAAGCCAGCAGCTTCGAAACGGGCATAGATTTGACCGATCACGTTCTTGGCAACTGCGTCGGGCTTGATGATGGAGAGGGTACGTTCGATAGCCATGAAATGGTTTCCTGTTGATATATAGACTTTTTTGCTGGAGAAGCAAAACCCTAGATTCTAGCTTTTAGCCAAATCCTTAGTGACTTCTTGCAAGAATCGGGTGCGCAAATAGCGCTCCCGATGTTGTCAAAAAACCTTAACGGTCGCGGCGACGCGGGCCGCCACTGCGTTGTTGTTGACGCTGACGCGAGAAACTATCGCCTCCGATGTACCCCACTGAGGTCTTCATCGGATCCGGCTGCGCACTGCCGCCGGTCTTGCGTCCGCGATTGCCGTCATCGCGCCCCGAACCGGAGCGTCCCTGACCGCGTTGATCGCCTTGGTCACCCTGACCGCCGCCCTGGAAAATACGGTTGCCACTGCGAGCACCGCCATTGCCCTGGGCAGGACGTCCACCGCCACCGCCACGCGCGCGGTTGTTGGCACCACGCCCCTGACCTTGGCCTTGACCCTGGCCCTGACCACCACCGCCACGCGTACCGGCATTGTTGCTGCCTTGTGTGTCAGTTTGATCAACGCCTGCGGCCGCCATCAATTCGCGGATATCGCGCTCATCCAGCTCCATCCACGCACCGCGCTTGAGACCGCGCGGCAGCATCATGGCGCCGTAGCGAATACGGATCAGGCGGCTCACCGCGTGGCCCACGGCCTCGAGCATGCGTCGCACTTCGCGATTGCGGCCTTCGGAGATGGTGACGCGGTACCAATGGTTGGCACCTTCACCGCCGCCGTCTTCGATCGAGCCGAATGTGGCCAGACCGTCTTCCAGCTGAATGCCGTCCAGCAGACGCTGCTTTTCGACGTTGCTGAGCGCGCCCAGCACGCGGACGGCGTATTCACGTTCCAGACCGAAACGGGGGTGCATCAGCTTGTTCGCCAGATCGCCGGAGCTGGTGAACAGCAGCAGACCTTCGGTGTTCAAGTCGAGACGGCCGACCGATTGCCACTTGCCACCCATGAGCTTGGGCAGGCGGCGGAATACGGTGGGACGGTTCTGTGGATCGTCGTGGGTCACCACTTCGCCCACGGGCTTGTGGTACGCCAGCACGCGGATCGGAGGCGGCGCAATGCGGTAGCGGATGGGCTTGCCGTTGATCTTGATCTGATCGCCGAACTGAACGCGTTGACCGACGTGGGCTGGCTCGTTGTTGACCGAGATCCGGCCTTCCAGAATGAGCTGCTCCATCTCGAGACGCGAACCCAGGCCGACCTGTGCCAGCACCTTGTGCAGCTTGGGCGTTTCGGCCTGAGGGGCCAGAACGCGCTTGGTCGGCACGACGGCTTCGTCTTCTTCGTCACGGTCCAGCTGACCGGAGACCACGTCTTCGAAGTCGTAACCGTCTTCGGACACAACGGCAACAGGCGCAGCCTGCGGACGGCGCGCGTCGCCGCGCTGACCGTCACGTGGACCATCGCGCTGTTCGCCACGGCCATCGGTACGACGCTCGCCGCGTGGGTTGCCACGTTGGCCGCCACGTGCGTTGTTGTCGCTGCGGCGTGGTGCTGGCGCTTCGCCATCGGCATCGGCATCCGACACATCGGCAGCGGCTTCCTGAGCCACGGGCTCTGGAGCGGCTTCCGCAGCGGGAGCTTGGACTGGCGCTTGCACTGGTTCTTGCGCTTGCACTTCCACCTGAGCCACGGGCTTCGGCGCTGCAACCGCAGCCACTTCGGCAGCTTCGGCCGCTTGTGGAGCGACATCGTCCATCAAGGACATTTGCGCAGAAGCCTCAGGCGCTGCGGCCTTGGTCGTGCGACGGCGTGGCTTCTTTTCTGCAGGGGCTGCATCAGCGGCTGCAACTGCTTCAACGGCAGCTGGAGTGCTCTCATCCGCAACAGGCGTTGCGGCTTTGCGCCGCTTCGCGGGCTTCTTTTCTGAATCGTTCATATGTGTTTTCCTGCGTCGTCGTGGCCGTCTTCCGGGGGCTCTTCGGATGCAATATCCGAGGGCTCGTCCACTTCGATCGACTCATCTACAACGCTTGCGCCCGCGGGCGCCGGTGTTGGCTTTTCTTCCGTCTCGACGTTGGTTTTTTCAGAAACCGTCACGTCATCGGCTTCTGGTGATTCTGGTGATTCTTGTACTGCTTCTGAACCGGGTGAATCCGGTGAATCCTGCGGCGTCGGCTCATCCGATTCGACCGCACCGAGTTCTGGTTCGTTATCCTGCTCTTCGGCGCTGGCTTCTGGCTCAGCAGCCGCTTCTTCTTCATTCGCTCCGCCAAACAGGTCATCGCTTGGCAACGGCTCTGCTGACGGCTCAGATTCTGTTCTTGCCTCGGTCTCTGCCTCTGTCTGTGCATCGCCGGCTTCCCCGGGCGATGCATCTTCGCCGGGCGTCTCGGCCGTGGCATCCACCAACAAATCGCCTTGGGCCTCTTCGGCCTTGAGCGCTTCCAGCAGGGCCGATTGCGCGGCCGTGTCTTCCAGAATCGGCAATTGGTCCAGCGACTGCAGGCCCAGATCATCCAGAAACTGGCGAGTGGTGGCAAACAAAGAGGGGCGACCCACGGTTTCCCGGTGCCCGATCACTTCGACCCAACCACGATCTTCCAACGACTTGATGATCAAGCTGTTGACCGTCACGCCGCGAATATCTTCGATATCGCCGCGCGTCACGGGTTGGCGATACGCGATGATGGCCAGCGTCTCCAGCGTCGCACGCGTGTAGCGCGGCGGCTTTTCCGGATGGAGCCGGTCCAGATACTCGCGCATCTCGGGGCGGCTTTGAAAACGCCAACCCGTCGCCACCGGAACCAACTCCACGCCGCGCTGCGACCAATCGAGTTGCAGATCGGACAGCAGATTCTTGATCGTATCTGCGCCCAATGCGTCGCCGAACAATACCCGCAACTCGCGCACGGTCACAGGCTGCTGCGCACAAATCAATGCGGTTTCAAGGACCCGTTTGGCATCCAGCGTATTCATGGTTCCGTAGTTCCGGAAAAAGGTAGCAGGTAGCTGCCGTCACGGGGCAGCGGCACGATAGAGAAGACCACTTACGGCACTTCAAGCCGCGTGAGACACCCTGCATGCCTGAACCCGACAACGGTCGGGCGTCAACAGCACCAAGGTCCACAAGACACTGTGCATGACTCCCGACTATTGCAGCCGAATGCTCGGCCCAACAGAGCGCGCTCACTCAATGGATCGGACACATCTCCCATGCTTGCCGATCCAGATTGACGCCGCTCACGGAGGTCATACAGAAGATCCTGGAGCGCCATTGTAACGCAGGCCCCAAAAATCAAGCGCCGCACGCATATCGTCAGGCGGTTCACAGAGAAACACCAGCTCCTGTCCGGTCACCGGATGAGGGAACGCCAGCCGGAACGCGTGCAGTGCCTGGCGGGAGATGGCCTCATTGGGCAATCCGCCATACATGGTGTCGCCCAGCAGCGGGTGATGGACCGATGCCATGTGGACGCGAATCTGGTGCGTACGGCCGGTGTGCAAAGTGCAGCGCACCAGACAACCGTCGGCACCGTTCTCCAGCACCTCGATGTCCGTCTGCGCCGTTTTGCCCGGATTCCGGTCCAGCTCGACCACCGCCATGCGCAAGCGATTGCGCGGGTCTCGGCCGATGGGGGCATTCACATGCCGCACGGGGGAGCCCACCCAGGGCCGTTGGCCGATGGCGAGGTATTGGCGACTGACTTCGCGCGCCGCGATCATGCGCACCAGCGCATCCATCGCCTGGCGCGAACGGGCCACGACCATCAGGCCGCTGGTGTCCTTGTCGAGTCGGTGAACAATGCCTGCCCGCGGCAAACCGCGCGCCTGCTCGTCCCGGCCCAGCAAGGCGTTCAGCAGCGTTCCGCTCCAGTTGCCTGCGGCGGGATGAACGACCAGACCGGCGGGCTTGTTCACCACCAGCAGATGCTCGTCCTCGTAGACCACATCGATCGGCAAATCCTCGGCCTTGAACGCCTGGCTTTGCTGCGTGGGGCGCATTTCCACTCGGAGCAGATCGCCGGCGGCGACCTTGGCCGCTGGCTTCATCGCCTGTTTTCCGTTGAGCGCAACGGCTCCCGCCGCCTGCAATTGCTGCAGGTAGCTGCGAGAAAACTCGGGGACAAATTCAGCGAGCACCTTGTCCAGACGGACAGCATGCTGTGCAACGGAAACAACAAAATCGCGCACCTCTACGGCCGCGGATTCGTTGTCTTCGTCGGTATCGGTATCTTGCTCTCCGGCGAGACTGGCGTTGTCGTCCAGTCCGGCGGAGGCTTCCTCAAAATCCACACCCGGCTGCTCTACGGCAGCGGGTGTCTTCTTCTTGCTGGCCAACTGCGACTGCTTATCAGCGCGAAGGCAGGTAGCGCGATGGGTCGACCGGCTTGCCCTGGCGGCGGATTTCAAAGTGCAGCTTGACGCGATCGGTGTCCGAGCTGCCCATTTCAGCAATCTTCTGGCCACGGCGCACGTTCTGGTCTTCCTTGACGAGCAAGGTCTGATTGTGTGCGTACGCGGTCAAGAAGGTGTTGTTGTGCTTCAGGATGATCAGGTTGCCGTAGCCGCGCAGACCCGCGCCGGCATAGACCACACGGCCGTCCGCAGCAGCGATCACGGGATCGCCGGCCTTGCCGCCGATGTCGTAACCCTTGTTGCGCGCCTCGTCGAAGCCCGCAATCAGGCTGCCGGTGGCGGGCCACATGAAGTTCAGCGAATCGTCACCCGCAGCAGGCTGCGCCGCAGGTGCGGGCGTCGGTGCTGGTGCCGGAGTGGCTGTCGCAGACGAGGCGGACGACGCAGCACCCTTCGGTGCGCTGGCCGACGCTGCCGGGCCGCTCGCCACGGGACGCGTCGCTGCGCTCGAATCGGCGCTCGAAGTAGCCGGCGGAACCACGCGCAGCACCTGACCGACTTCGATCACGTTGGCGTTTTCCAGGTTGCTCCAGCGGGCGATGTCCTTCCAGCTCTGGCCATATTCCAGACCAATGCGGATCAGCGTGTCACCCGGCTTCACCGTGTAGTAACCCGGCTTGCCCATGTTTTCGTAACCGGGGAGAGTCTTGGGGTCGATGGCGGGCGTACCCGACTGACCGGAACCGGACGAGCCGTTACCGATCGAGGTTCCGCGATCTTCCACGGGAGCCCTGTTCACAGAGGTGCTTGTGCAACCGGCCAGAAAAACGGCAGCAGAAGCGACACAAGCCCAAGCCACAAGACTACGCGATAAATTCATAACAACATTCCTTCAGACGACCCCCGATTTTAGGGGGACGAAATTGACAGCCTCCAAAACGGTCTGCTTTAGCCCTTGAGCAGTCTTATCAACTACCAAGAGCACCTGCTTTCCATCGGGGCCTGCCATGGGAGCCACCAGTCGGCCTCCCACAGCGAGTTGGTCGCACCATTGCGGCGGCAAGCTATCACCGCCAGCGGCCGAAATAATGGCCGCATAAGGAGCACCCTTGGGGTAGCCCAACATGCCATCACCCAAAATCAGATGCACGTTAGTGAGTCTGAGGTGACGCAAGTTCTCGCGGGCCTTCTCGTGCAACGCGCGAAGGCGTTCAATGGTGTACACCTCTTTGGCAATTCGACCCAAAACGGCGGCTTGATAACCGCAGCCGGTGCCGATTTCCAGCACCCGACCCAGCCCTTCCGTCTTGACCGCCGGAGCGCCCAGAAGCAACTCCGCCATGCGCGCCACGATACTAGGTTTTGAGATCGTTTGCCCCAAACCGATTGGCAAACTTGTATCTTCATATGCCTGATTGACCAGCGCGCTGTCGACAAAGCGGTGGCGCTCCACATCGCCCAGGGCCGCCAGCACTGCGGGCGAGGTGATTCCCGAGTCGCCGAGCCGCCGGCACATGTGCGCGCGCACCGCCGCCGAATCCAGCCCCACACCCGCAGGTGCCGGAGCCATCCGCTGCGGCAGCTTGATCGGGTTGATCGCGGCATTCAGGGACCGCGGCGTGGGCGCGGAGGCGGAGGTCGGCAAGCGGGCCGGGAATCCCGGTCGACGCGGTTGATTCATGCCGAACCTCGCGAAGCATCGGGCGTCGCCTCGAGCGACTGACCCCAGTAGCCAATGCGCTCGTGATCGGACAGGTCGACCTTCAAGGGCGTCATCGAGACATGCCCGGTCGCCGTCGCGTGAAAATCCGTGCCTTCCGCGTCATCCTTGGCCGCGCCTGCGCTGCCAATCCAGTACATCAGGTCGCCGCGCGGGCTTTGCTGCTCGATCACCCGCTCCGCCGCATGGCGGCGGCCGAGGCGGCAGACCTTCATCGGGCGCAGTGCCTCAAGCGGCATGTTGGGAATATTGACGTTCAACAACCATGGCACACCGCCCAGGTGTTTGCTGGCTTTCAGTTGCTGCACGAATTCACGCGCCTTGGCCGCGGCGGCGTCGAGCTCGCCCCAGCCCTTGTCCACCTGGGAGAAGGCAATCGCGGGAATGCCGAACAGATAACCTTCCATCGCAGCGCCCACGGTGCCGGAGTAGATGGTGTCGTCGCCCATGTTGGCGCCGTTGTTGATGCCCGCGACCACCAGATCCGGCTTGTAGCCCAGCAATCCGGTCAGCGCGATATGCACGCAATCGGCGGGAGTGCCGTTGACATAGCGAAAGCCATTCGCCGCACGGTGGACGTACAGGGGCGAGTGCAGAGTCAGCGCGTTGGACTTCGCACTGTTGTTGTGTTCGGGAGCGACGACCTCCACATCGGCAATGGTCTTGAGCGCCTCGTACAGGGCCACAATGCCCGGCGCCTGATAGCCGTCGTCGTTGGAAATGAGAATCTTCATGGTCTCAGACACTGAATACCGAATTGTAGGTTGCGAGGAGCGCGAAAGGCATATTGTGCGGTGATAAAGCGAACGCGAGATCACGAAATGCACACTTTGCCAGAGTGCGGAATGGTGAGTGGCGCGACTTGATTACACAAGATAGAGCAAAGTCATCGATTTTCGACAGTTTCCATGACGCGCAACTACGTCACAACGGCCTCGGCCAGATAATGGCATGGCGCTCGGGCAGCCTCCCATTCCGCGTCGGGCTCGCACCATCATGAGACTACCCATGAGCATTCGTACGACACCCCTGCCATCCACCTCCTCCCGCCGCGATTGGCTGATTCGCGCCGCGCACATTTCGGCCTTGAGCACCCTGCCCCGCTGGGCCTGGGCCAACGACGCCAAACTGCAGCACAACCCGTTCAGCCTGGGCGTGGCCAGCGGCGATCCGCTGCCCGACGGGTTCGTGCTCTGGACGCGCTTGATGTCTCACATCAACGCCCACGGCGGATCCGGCGAGGGAATGGGCTCCCAAACCGTGCGCTGGGAGGTCGCT
>CALMCS010000067.1 GCA_937862875.1 uncultured Comamonadaceae bacterium | reverse complement strand
GTGTGGACACGGCCCCTCGGGGAGGCGGACAGTTGCCTCTATCCAGTTGGTCGATTCATCCCGACCCAGGAGCGCCATGCCAATGGGATTGGCGCAGTCTGGATGCAACAGTTGGGCATGCTGTCCCGGGGTGAATTCCAGCTCCGAGACAGCCTCGAAGCTGAGCACGCAGATGCGGTTGTCAGGCCGGTCTATCTGCATCAACACACAAGACGTGAGCATGTCCTCGGGTGACCGTGGGGCCAGCACCATGTCTTCCGAAGGTGTGCATTGGCAGGCCAGCAGATACCCTGCGTCCTGAAGGCGCTGCGGGAGCTTGCGTTTGGCATCTTCGGGTGGTGGGCCATCGAGGCGTTTGATCATGCAGCGCTGGCAGACACCGCTCTTGCACGAAAACGTGATGCCCAATCCAGCCCGGACAAAAGCGTCCAGCGCGGTTTCTTCTGCTCGACAGTGGACCGTGTGTCCTTGGTAGTGCAGTGATGTCATGTTTTGAGGATAGGGAGTTTGCCTCAGGCGCTCGCGCTCATGAGTGCCGCGAGTTCAATCGATACTTTGCGGGTTTCCAGAATGAGTCGGCCGAGGTTGGACTGTGGGGCAGCTGCCACGGCCAGCACCGCAGTGTCGCCAGCCTGGGTCAACAGCATCGGGCCTCCAGTGCCGTCCAGGATCACCTGCCGAAGGCGGCCGCGATCTACCTCCCTGGCTGCTCGATCGGCCAGCGCCAGCAGCGACGCGCACATGGCGCCGAAGCGGTCCTTGTCGGCACTGGGTGCCATCAAGGAGGCCACCGTGATGCCGTCTCGCGAGACGACGGCGGAAGCCTCCACTTCGGCCAGCGTGGCATGCAGGGCGCGCAGGAGGCTGCGTACCTTGCTGGCGCGTTGGTCATGGTTGGCTGCGTTCGACACGATGACGTCCCTTTCAAGTCAGATAACTGCGGCGATGGGTCAGAGCGCTGCTTCAACCTCAGGCATGGCAACACGTGCCTTGGTGAGCACCATCCCCAGGTTGGCTCCCTTGCGGCACACGAAGCAGACCACCTGTTGTTGGCGCTTGCCTCGAAGG
Organism: uncultured Comamonadaceae bacterium; assembly: GCA_937862875.1. Taxonomy (GTDB): domain Bacteria; phylum Pseudomonadota; class Gammaproteobacteria; order Burkholderiales; family Burkholderiaceae_C; genus Diaphorobacter_A. The sequence continues at coordinate 2,912 of CALMCS010000067.1, read as the reverse complement.
AACACGTGGATCAGGTTGTCGCTGTTGACAATGACTTCCTGGAAGTAGTGTTGCTCGACGTTTTCAGGCAGGCCGCGCGACTTCTTGAAGACCTTTTCGATTGCGACGACGTTCGGACCTTGAAACAGGTCGGCGGTGGCGGCCGCGAGCATGTCGAAGACTTCGCTGGGGTGGGAGTCAACGGTCTTGATGCTCAGCACCATCCCGGAGGACAGGTCCACAAAACCGGCAGCGACGCATTCGGGAATGCTGGTCAGGGCGCGTTGGAGGGTGTCGTCGAGTTTGCTCATGGGTTTGTCCTAGATGATGGGAGATTTGTTGGAAAAGACCATTGCCCATGGTCAGATGGGATTCAAGGCCGACGGCCGCGAATGGGGGTTATGAGTCAGTCGCAGGGCAAATTCCTCCAGAAACCGGACCTGTTCCTGAGACTGGATCATGTTGTTGTTCAATTGACGAATCCTGTTGGTGGCATCGACGGCGGTGCGCTCACCGTGGCCCCGCCACAGCCAATAGGCCGCCAGCAGGGTGCCGGTGCGCCCGAGTCCAGCCCGGCAATGCAGTGCCACGACTTCACCGGACCGGAGCCAAGTATCGATATCGGCACACAACCGCGCAGCTTGGGTGGCCGTGGGCGCATGCATGTCGGGCATTGGCAAGGTGTGTGCGCTGATGCCGAAAGGCGCCAGCGCTGCAGGATCCATAACCTCTTCGGTCAGATTCACCAGACGAGTGACGCCCACGTTTCGCAGATCGTCGAGATCTCTACTGGTCTCTCGGAAGATCCCCGGCCAAGGAGTACCAGCCAGTTGACCGGGCAGCAACCACACGAAGCCTCTCGGGCCGCACGCGGCGCTTTTGACCGACGCGGAGGGAGTGCCTATGTCCTGCGTTGGTCGGGAAACGGGCGACGGTGGCGAGTCGGGGCGCTCGGCTTCAGTTGGCTCATTGCGCGGCATCGGACTGGGTGATGCTTTCAACGGTGCGACTAGGGCAAACTCGGCCGTGGCCGTCGAAGCATCTTGGGGCGCAACTTCTTTGATCGGGTATTCGGGGCACGATCCCGTGCGGATGAACTGTTGCGCAGCCTCACTCTTGGGGGCGCTGAAGAAGGTCTCGGTGTCCGCAAACTCCTGGACGCTGCCACTTGCGATCAAGATGACTCTGTCGGCGACAAATCGGGCATGACCCAGGTGATGCAGAACCACCAGGATCGCCCGGTTCGCGGCCAGTCGTTGCACGAGCGTCAGAAGGTGGAGGGCGTCGGATTCGACCATCCCCGTGGTGGGCTCATCCAGCATCAAAAGCGAGGGGCAACCCAACATCGCGCGCAGAATCGACACTATCCGCTGCTGAGACAGCCCGAGGTCGATGACCGGCGCGGCGAACGCATCGATCACCCAAGTCTCGCCCAGTTCGGAAACGACCCGACTGATGTGTGCGACCTGCTCGGCCCGCGTCATGCGCGAGCGGTCAGGCAATCCGTCCTGCAGGTTGTCAAGCACAGTGGAGACCAGCAGCTGCGCCTTCTGTACAACCAGCGCAGGCCGGTTGCCCTGCACCAGTTGCGAACCCCGGTAACTGGTTCGACCCCAATGCCGCATGGCCGGGTGGTGATCGTTGAACCCCGCCAAGGTGCGCACGAGGGACGATTTTCCGGTGCCAGACGGTCCCAGCAGGACAGTGCAACCGCTCGGCGGCAGGTCGAACGAGACGGACTGGAGAATGATTCGGTCGTGCATCGACATGCCGAATCCTTGCAGCGATAGAACGGGTTTGGACCCAGCATCAGGTCCGAGCTGCAAAACGCATCTCCATTTCCAGCATGGCTCCAACGCTGATGACCAGCGCACGCACATCATTGACTTCGCGTGCGTCGATCGGAAACACGGGAACCAGGGCGCTGGCAAAGGATGGAGGGTGCTGAGTGAGCTTGTCCCGGTAGATGTCCAGCGAGCGCGTGGCCGCCTCGTCGATGTGCGTCACACCGACCGCCATCGGAAGTCGGCGTCCAAAGGCACGCGTTTGGACCGCAGACACAAACTTGTCCAGATCATCAAGGCGGGAGGTGCGACTGTGGTCGATCATGATCACCACAGCCTTGGCCTGTTCGAGCAGGATGTCCCACATGAAGTCGAATCGGTCCTGGCCCGGTGCCCCGATCAGGCGAACCTTGTCGCCAGATCCCAGGTCCAACACCCCCGCATCCATAGAGACGGTGGTGAACTGCTTCATCAATGCCGTCTCATCGGTCGCTTCCACTTCGGTGCCAGCGGCGGCGATGTCAGACAAAGTGTGGATTGCGCGAGTCTTGCCTGCACCCACGGGACCCATGAAAAGGATGGACCATTCCATACAGTCAGTCTTTCCGTCCAGATAGCTTCTGCCAAAGTCGCCCCAGCAATGTGGGGGACTTGGCTGAGGCTGTATCTGCCATCAGATCGAGCGTCGCCTGTTCCTCTTTCTCGGCAGGGCGTACGTCCATCGCCGTGCCATCCAAATGTCCGTGAAGATGGAGGAGTTCCACGATGTGAGCGACACGCTCGCGTGGGAGGTCCAGCAGGCGTGCAATCAGGGGAGCGCCGGTTGGACGTACTGCCAGCAAGGCGCAGACACGTGCGGCGTCCAAGACGAGATCAGATGGAACGCGGCTGAGCTCGGGCCATGAGTACAGTTTGAGTACGCTGTACTGGACACCCAGCTGAATGGTCGAGGTGATAGAGGGACTTGTCACCAGGTTCGAGCAATTGAAATAGGGGTTGTCGTTGTGGCAACCCTGTCATCTCGACGACTCGATGTTGACCACGAAGGGGAGATCTCAGGTGGGCACACTCGAATGCTGCGTTTCATCGTTTCCCTAGGAACCGTTGATTCTTGCCTATCGGCGGCGACGATCGCAAGTATATAGGAAT
>CALMCS010000066.1 GCA_937862875.1 uncultured Comamonadaceae bacterium | reverse complement strand
GGCTGGCACGTCAAGCGCACGCCGGGCGGGCACCTCAAGTTCACCAAGGCCGGCTGCGCGGCGATCTACACCAGTTCGACCGCGAGCGACCACCGGGCCGAATTGAACGCCCGTGCGCAGATCCGCCGCGCCGAGCGAGAGGCCCGCATGGCGCCGGCCGGCGGTCGTGGGGACTGCGAGGGGTGCGGCCATGGCTGACATGACCTCGCAGGACATGGCCGGCAAGCTGCTCGCGGCCGGCTTCGAGCGCAGCGGCCCAGCGGCTACGGCCTTGAGCGACCCGATCGCGGACACGCCCATGGTCGTGACGCTGGACCAGCTGCGGCCCTACGACCATGACCCGCGCATGAAGCGCAACCCCGCCTACGAGGAAATCAAGGCGTCCATCCGCGAGCGCGGCCTGGACGCGGCGCCAGCCATCACCCGCCGGCCCGGCGAGGACCACTACATCATCCGCAACGGCGGCAACACGCGGCTGGCGATCCTGCGCGAACTCTGGTCGGAGACCAAGGACGAACGCTTCTTCCGCATATCGTGCCTGTTTCGGCCATGGCCGGAGCGCGGTGAAATCGTCGCGCTGACCGGGCATCTTGCCGAGAACGAACTGCGCGGTGGCCTCACGTTCATCGAGCGCGCGCTCGGCGTCGAGAAAGCACGCGAGTTCTACGAGCAGGAGAGTAGCGCCGCCCTGAGCCAGTCGGAACTGGCCCGCCGCCTGGCGGCCGATGGGTTCCCCGTCCAGCGGTCGCACATCACCCGCATGGCCGACGCGGTGCGCTACCTGCTGCCCGCCATTCCCACTGTGCTCTATGGCGGCCTGGGGCGCCACCAGGTCGAGCGGCTGTCGGTCATGCGGACGGCCTGCAAGCGCACCTGGGAGCACTATGCCAAGGACCGCACGCTGCCGCTGGACTTCGACAGCTTCTTTCAGGAGGTGCTGGCGCAGTTCGACACGCAGGGCGACGAGTTCGCGCCGCAGCGCGTGCAGGACGAGCTGATCGGCCAGATGTCCGAGCTGCTGGGCATCGGCTACGACGTGTTGGCGCTGGACCTGACCGAATCGGAAAGCCGCCACCGGGCGCTGGTCAGTGACCCGACGCCACCTGCGGCGCCGCCGGCGTTGCCTTCGCCCACCGCCGGCACGCCGCCTCCCCCGGGCGTAGCATCGTCCATCGCCAAGCCTGCAGCGGCGGCCAGTCCTCCACCCGCCAGCCCTCCGGCGTCCGAGCCCACCTTGCGCGAGGATACGGCCCGAGAGACGACAACGGAAAGCCCCACGGCCGCACCAGGCGATCTGCTTCTCGAGCACATCGTCTCGCCGGCACCGACGACCGAACGGCTGCAGTCGATCCAGCGCATGGTCGCCGACCAGTTGGGCGATGCGCTGCCGCCCGACTTCTCGGCGAGCGTGCTGCAGTCCATCCCGGTGCAAGCCGGCGGGCTCTATCCGATCTCCGACGTCTGGTACATCGACGCCGGCCTGGACACGCCCGATCGGCTGCGCATCCACATCGCGCAGTTCGCGCGCGAGATCGCCGGGGAGGCAGCCCTGGACGAGTGCATCGAGGATCGCTCCGATGGCATCGGCTTCGTTTGCTGCGCGCCCGCCCATGCACCATCGCCGCTCGGCCGGGCGGTGCTGGCGCTGCTCATCACTCTGACGGGTCAGCCCACTGCTGAAGCGGGCGTGGATGGCGCGCAGCTCGCCGCCGACTTGCCAGCACTGCTGCACGGCCAGGGTCAACACCACGGCGACTGCACAAGGCGCTTGAGCGACACGGCGTTGGTCAAGCTATTTCGGCTGCTCCGCCTGGCCCGGCGTCTGCTGGACCTGGAAGCCGGCACCACGGCGCCCGGGACGTGAGCGAGGGAGGCCGCATGTCCACATCGCATCCGCTCAACCAGGCCGTGATTGCCCAGGCGCTGTATGACCTTCGCAACGGCCAACTGCGCCGCTGCAAGGCCATGGGCTTCGGCGAGGCCGAGCTGGATGCGCTCAAGCACCCCGCGCTGATCAGCGTGCTGGCCAACGCCAGCGTCTCGTGGTGCTCGGTCACGGTCAACCGCGAAGTGCTGCAGCGCCTGCTCAACCAGGCACAGGACGTGGAGAAGGAAATCGCCACGGTCGATCGCATGCTGCGGCTGGGGGCCAGCACGGAGATGGTCAGCCGCTTCTATGGCCTGACCCATCAGGAAGTCGCCCTGCGGCGGGAGATCCTCGGCCTGCCCAAGCGCAAGGGGCGCCACCCCGTCCTGGACGAGACCCAGGACACCGAACTTTGGCGGCAATGGAAAGCCGTGACCAGCAGCAGGAACGTCGATCTGGAGGATGAGACCTCGATTCTCGATGCGGCCATGGACCTGGCCGAGGGCATGTCACTGCCGCTCTCGGTGGTCTGGGCCGCGATCAGGAACTGGGTCGATCAGGGATTGGGCTAGGCCATGGCCGTGGACGACACCGCCCCACGAGCCCCGCGTCAAGGCCCCATCGCACTCGCCGACCTGTTCGACGCTGCGCTGAAGGACCTCACGCCCAATCCAAATCCCCGCGCGCCAGCGCCCATGGCAGTGCCCACGCCTGCGGCGTCCGGCGACGCCTTCCTATTCAGTGGCAATCGGCACGAGAGCGTGCCGCGGCGGCTGTTCGTCGACCGCCGCCTGACACCGCTGGAGCGCAACGCCTGGCAGGTGTTCCGGCTGAT
>CALMCS010000065.1 GCA_937862875.1 uncultured Comamonadaceae bacterium | reverse complement strand
GCGCCCTGCCCCCCACTGGGCGGCAAGGTGAATTGCTCGGCCGCCAGCGACGCGCAAAGCAGTGTGTGAGAGCTCGACAATGCGCAGGCCAACGTGTGCGCGTACCGGCCTCCGACCGTGCAAAACTAAACAACGAAATAGTCTATTCATAGCCATTTTTAGAAGAATGGAGCATAATAGACAGCGTCTTTAGCTGCTTTCAGTTATGAACCTGCATCAATTTCGCTTCGTTCAAGAAGCCGCTCGTCGCAATCTCAACCTCACCGAGGCCGCCAAGGCGCTGCATACGTCGCAGCCGGGTGTGTCCAAAGCCATCATCGAGCTGGAGGATGAGCTGGGCGTCGACATTTTTGCGCGCCACGGCAAACGACTCAAGCGCGTGACCGAGCCGGGTCTGCACGTGCTCAAGAGCATCGAGCTGATCATGCGCGAGGTGACCAATCTCAAGCGCATCGGTGAGCAATACAGTGCGCAAGACAGCGGTACGCTCTCGATTGCCACCACCCACACTCAGGCCCGCTATGTGCTGCCGATCCCGGTGGCCAAGCTGCGCGAGTCGTATCCCAAGGTCAACATCAGCCTGCACCAGGCCACGCCGCACGAAGTGGCGCGCATGGTGATCGATGAGGTGGCCGAGATCGGCATGGCCACGGAGTCGCTGGCCGATTACCCCGAGTTGGTGACCCTGCCCTGCTACGAATGGCAGCACGTGCTGGTCATGCCGTCCAACCACCCGTTGGCACAGCGCGAGCGCATTGGGCTGGAAGACATTGCCCACGAGCCGCTGATCACCTACCACCCCTCCTTCACCGGACGCGGCAAGATCGATGCGGCGTTCCAGACACGCAAGCTGCAGCCGCGCATCGTTCTGGAAGCGATCGACTCGGACGTGATCAAGACCTATGTGCGACTTGGCATGGGCATTGGCATCGTGGCCGAGATGGCGATGCGCGATGACCCGGTGCACGATCTGGTGGTGCGTCCCATGGGCCATCTGTTCGGCCAGAACGTGGCCCGCGTGGCCTTCAAGCGCGGCGCGTATCTGCGCAACTTCATCTACAAATTCTCCGAACTGATCAGCGACCGCCTGAGCCGCGATCTGGTGATGCGCGCCATGACCGGCCAGGTCAACGACTACGAACTCTGATTTTTTGCTTTTTCCCCAAGAAATTTCGCTACAGAAATGACCAGCTCCATCAGTTCCAGCAGCGCTCCGCGCACGCCCTCATTCCCCAGCCGCCTGCCCAACGTAGGCACCACGATTTTCACCGTCATGTCCGCCTTGGCGGCTGAACACAAGGCGGTGAATCTCGGCCAGGGCTTCCCCGATTTCGCCTGCGACCCAAAATTGGTCGACGCGGTCGATCAAGCCATGCGTGCGGGCCACAACCAATACCCGCCCATGGCCGGTGCGCAGGTGCTGCGCGACGCGATGGCGCAAAAGTACGAAGCGCTGCACCAGCGGAAATACGACGCGAACACCGAGATCACGGTGACCGCCGGCGCGACGCAGGCCATTCTCACCGCGGTGCTGGCCTGTGTGCAGCCGGGTGACGAGGCCATCGTGCTCGAGCCCTGCTACGACAGCTACGTGCCCAACATCGAAACCGCGGGCGGCAAGGTCGTGCGCGTGCCGCTGACGCCGGGCACTTTCCGCCCCGACTTCGACAAGATTGCGGCCGCCATCACGCCGCGCACGCGGCTGATGATCATCAACTCGCCGCACAACCCCAGCGCCACGATCTGGACCGATGCGGAAATGCGCCAACTGGAAGAGTTGCTGGCCCCGACCGACATCATTCTGATCAGTGACGAGGTCTACGAACACATGGTCTTCGATGGCGAGCAGCACCAGAGTGCGGCGCGCTTTCCGGGCCTGGCCGCACGCGCGTTCATCATCTCGAGCTTCGGCAAGACCTACCATGTCACCGGCTGGAAAGTCGGCACCGTGGCCGCGCCCGCGCCCCTCACGGCCGAGTTCCGCAAGGTGCATCAGTTCAACGTCTTTACGGTGAACACGCCCATGCAATACGGCATCGCCGATTACATGCGCAACCCCGCCCCTTACCTGCAACTGCCGGCCTTCTACCAGGCCAAGCGTGACCTGTTCCGCGAAGGTCTGAAGGGCTCGCGCCTGAAGCTGTTGCCCAGCCAGGGCAGCTATTTCCAATGCGTGGATATTTCGGAAATCAGCGACCAGAGCGAAGCCGATTTCTGCCAATGGCTGACCCGCGAAATCGGCGTGGCGGCGATTCCGCTGTCGGCGTTCTATGTCGAGAAGTTCGACCAACGCGTGGTGCGGTTCTGCTTTGCGAAAAAAGACGAGACCCTGCGCGCGGCGCTGGAGCGACTGCGCAAGCTCTGACGGCTCGCGCTGTTGTAATGGCTGAAAAACCGGTGACCGTGAGGCACCGGTTTTTTTTCGACTACATGCCCGATGATTCGATCAAACGGAGTGCTGGCCTGGGGTTCAGTTCATTTCCCGTCGCCAGCACCTGCATCAGTATTACGCCGCTTTCCAGAAAATATAGTCGGCTTGGTATTGAACGACCTGCTTTTGCCCCAGATTCGCTGCATTGCAAACCATAGCGGGAGCAACGCCTCCGCGAGTCGCTACGCGCTGGATGTGGCTGACGTTCTGCATGGCTCCGGTTCCCGTTGCAGGGTTGGCCTTGACCAGTTGCAGGGGAATATTGCCCTTGCCGCCATCGGCAACCGCGACCTGCGTAGCGGTGACTTTCGAGCCGTCATTGCTTTCCCACGTCGCTGGAGGGCCCCAGTAACGGCCGACTTGCGTGCCCTTGCGGTCCATCAGCTTGGCGTCTGGTCCCATGAACATCCACTCGTGTTCACTGGCCATGTCTTTCTTGGTCTTGCATTCATAGGTGATGCTCCCGGCCCCCACGGTCTCCATCGCCACGACATGGCCGGACGGTACCTGCACCGCGACGGGCAGCGAGGATTGGGAGTAAGGGGTCATCGGCTTGTTGGCCATGGGTGCGCATGCGGCCAGCGTGAACAGGCAGGCCAGAGGAATAGCGATACGAATGGTCATGAAAGTCTCCTGTGGTGGATGAAATGCGAAAAAAACGCAACTGACACAGGGGATACGCAGCCAATCGTTCATTGGATTCAAGTTTTTGAAAATAAATTTTTTCTTACCGCTTGCGACAAACGAACTGCATCCATTGGCGGCTTGGCTGCGTACCCATCCATGACTCCATCCACTCGCGGCAGAAACAATCAATGCACCCATTCCACAAAAGAACTCCCCCAAAAGCCGTCTCGTCTTCCACAATGCGTTCATGAGCGCACCCCACCTGGATAGTGAACTGATGCAACTCCTTGACCGCATGGCGGCGCGAGAAGAGCCCGCGCTCAAATCGCTCTACGACCTGACCTCGTCCCGGTTGTATGGCTTGGCGCTGCGCATTCTTGGGCACAAGGATTGGGCCGAAGACGTGCTGCAGGAGAGCTATCTGCACATCTGGCGCAGCGCGGGCGACTACCGCGCATCGCTGAGCCCGCCGCTCGCCTGGATGTGCCTGGTGGTGCGCAGCAGAGCCTTGGATTTCCTGCGCCGCCGCCGCGCCGAGCGCCTGCATCTGAACGAGGACTTCGACGAGCTGCAATCCACGGCGTCGAGCACCCATGAACCCGGTCCGCAGCAATTGGCCGAAGCGAGTGAGCAGACCCTGGTGCTGCATCAGTGCCTGCAGCGGCTCGAATCCCGTCAGCGCGAGCTGGTCAGCCTGTCCTATCTGCGCGACCTGAGCCATGGCGAGCTTGCGACCCAGCTGCAGTTGCCGCTGGGCACCGTGAAGACCTGGATCCGGCGTGGGCTGGAACAGCTGCGCCAGTGCATGGCGCGTTATGTTTGATTGGCCCAAGGAACGAGCATGAACCTCGGCCAACACCCCGAATTGCTCGATCGCCTGGCAGCCTCTTACGCGCTGGGCACACTGCGCGGCGGCGCGCGCCGCCGCTTCGAAACACTGGCCCGCGAGAACCCCAGAGTGCGTGCGGCCGCCCTGCTTTGGCAGGCACGATGGTCGGCTCTGCCCGAGCTGGAACGGCCGGTTCAGCCCGACGCTGCCGTCTGGGTCCGCATCCACAACATGGTGCAAGCGGAACAGGCGCAAGCCAGCCCAAAGCAAGCTGCGGCCCAACAACGCACTGGCGGATTCCGTTCTTCTGCCCTGGCATGGTGGCGCGGCGCTGCTGTGCTGGGTGCCTGTGCCACGGTGGCCGCCGTGGCGGTGGGCCTGTGGTCGCACCAGGGCCTCAAGCAAGCGGGCGAGCAACAACTGGCGCAACTGCGAACCCAGGTCGAAACCGCGCAGGCGGCACTGACCGCCGCACCCCAAATTCAATACGTCGCCGTGCTCGCGGATGCGAAGGCCGATGCATCGATGCTGGTGACCTTCGATCCCAAGAACAACAGCCTGGTGCTGCAGCGTGTCGGCAACTTCAAGGAAGGAACCGACAAGTCGCTGCAACTATGGGCACTGCCGGCCCAAGGGGGGCCACGCTCTCTGGGGGTACTGGGACAGGAGAAGTTGCTCAAGTTGACTGCGGGCGAAGCGCAGGTGGACGAA
>CALMCS010000064.1 GCA_937862875.1 uncultured Comamonadaceae bacterium | reverse complement strand
GCTGCCGAGATCAACCAGATGGTCGCGAACACCCCGAAAGGAACAGCCATGGCACGCAAAGTTTTCTACAGCTTTCACTACAACCCGGATAACTGGCGCGCGTCCCAAGTGCGCAATATCGGCGCAATCGAGGGCAACCAGCCCGCGAAGGACAACGACTGGGAAACCATCACGAAGGGTGGCGACAAAGCCATCGAGAAGTGGATTGCCGACCAGATGAGTGGTCGCAGCTGCGTCGTGGTTCTCATCGGTGCGGGAACCGCTAACCGGAAGTGGATCAACCACGAGATCGCCAAGGGCTGGAACGACGGCAAGGGCGTGTTGGGAATTTACGTCCACAACCTCAAGAACAGCGAGGGCAAGACGAGTTCGAAAGGTTCGAACCCATTCGATCACGTCACGCTCAAGGCAAGTGGTGCAAAGTTGTCGACGATCGTGCAGGCCTATGACCCGCCGAGCTCCAGCAGCACGGATGTCTACGCCCACATCAAAAATAACCTGGAATCCTGGATCGAGGCGGCGATCGCGATCAGGGCGGAGTATTGAGTGGCAGTGAAGACTCGGGAGGATGAATAGATGGCCGTCGTAACGATCGAGAAGTTCATTGAGGACTTCACCAAAGAACTGCGCGAGAGAAACGTCGCCATCTTGGCCGGTGCCGGCATGTCAGTCGACGCCGGATTCGTTAACTGGAAAGGCCTGCTGAAGCCACTTGCCGATGAGCTCAAGCTGGACTTGGAGCGGGAGCACGACCTCGTCAAGATTGCGCAGTACCACGTGAACCATCACGGGAGCAATCGAAACGACCTCACGAACGCCATCCTGAACGGCTTCTCCAGCAAACAGACCAAGGTCACGGAAAACCACCGCATCTTGGCGCGACTGCCTATCGAGACGTATTGGACGACCAACTACGACACCACTATCGAGGACGCCTTGCGGGCGTCGGGCAAAAGTCCTGATGTGAAGCACGATCCAAAGCAGTTGCTGCAGACGCTGCACGGAAGGAGTGCCATTGTCTACAAGATGCATGGCGACGTGGCGCATGCGAACGATGCAGTACTGTGCAAGGCTGACTACGAGACCTACCATCTCTCGCGCGCAGACTTCCTCACGGCTTTGGCTGGGGACCTGCTTTCCAAGATGTTTCTGTTCATCGGGTTCAGCTTCTCGGACCCGAACCTGGACTATGTTCTGGGCCGCCTCCACACCCGACATGGGAACCACTTGCGCAAGCACTACTGCTTTGTACGCAGAGAGAAAAGAGAGACCACCGACAAGGAGGGCGACTTCGAGTACCGCAAGGCGAAGCAGGAATACTTCATCTGCGACCTCCAGCGGTACAACATCAGAGCGGTGCTCGTTGATGAGTATGCCGAGATACCTACCGTCCTACGTCGGGTGGAAGCTCGGTATAAGTCCAAGACGATCTTTGTTTCGGGTGCTGCCCACACTTACGGCGAAAAGATCACCAGCGATCAGGCTCTCGGTTTCGTTCACAAGCTCAGTAAGAGCCTGGTGAAGGAGAAGTTCCGCCTCGTGACAGGCCTGGGGCTCGGAATTGGCAGCACCGTCGTGGACGGTGCTCTGCAACAGATCTACTGGGAGGAACGACGCACCATTGCCGATGAGCTTGTCATCCGCCCATTTCCGCAATCGAGCGAGGGGCAAAAGCTGTGGCGAGCGTACCGGGAAGATCTGCTTGAGTTCGCGGGACTCGCCGTGTTCATGTTCGGCAACAAGATCGCTGGCAATCCACTTGCGGTGGTTCCGTCCAATGGCATGGTGGAGGAGTTCAACATTGCCGTGAGCAAAGGCCTGCGAGTGTTGCCGCTCGGCTTCACGGGCTTTGTCGCCATGGATCTGTGGAAGCAAGTCAAAGCTGACTTTGGCCGCTTCTATCCGGGCGCAAGTACCCGATTCAAGGCCTTGTTCGAGCAGCTTGGCGACGACGAAATCGACCTTGAGCTTCAGGCGAGCGCCGTGGTTGAGGCACTGCAGATCCTGCAACAGATGTAGCGGTGCACCACTATGCGTATGGCACGACTCGTCGAACTCAATCCGAAAGTCCAACAGCATGCCTGCCGCAACGTCATGCTGTTCGGTCAAAAGATGCCTCGAAGGACCATTCATCTCGTCGCACGATCAGCGCCGAGTGCAGACTGACAAACACCAAACAAGGGAGTTGAAAACATGGCACTTGCCAAATTTCGCGAAGACATCGTGTCTCGCTTCCACCAGGCCACTGTGATTCGTGCGAAGGAGCATGATGCATTGCTGACGCCTGAAGCTGAACCCAAGGGGGCGCCCACCAAGCTGAAAGGTTTTGCCGCGCCGCAATCGCGTCCGCTGCCGGTTATCGTGCTGGCCGACATTAGCGGCAGCATGTCGGTCAACGGCAAGATCGATGCATTGAACGAGGCGCTCAAGACCATGATCTTGAGCTTTGGTCGGGAGAGTCGCCTGCGTGCGGAGATCCAAGTGGGCCTGATCACGTTCGGGGGCGATGCCGCTAAAGCGCATGTGCCTTTGGTAGGCGCCCACCGAATTGAGGGTGTGGAGGTCTTGGTCGCACAAG
>CALMCS010000063.1 GCA_937862875.1 uncultured Comamonadaceae bacterium | reverse complement strand
TGAGGTGAAACTTCACCGCGCCGCAGCAACCGGCGTTGCCCGCAATCACGGTCTGAATGCCTGCGGCGTCCAGCACCCGTGCCGTCGCGTAGTTGATGTTGGGGAGCATGGCGGGCTGCACGCAACCGGCCAGCAGCAGCACCTTGCGCGCATGTTCGCGCGTCGGCCAGACGCCGTGTTCCGACTTCGGCGGCACCTTGGCCTGAATGCTTTCTGGCAACAGCGCGCGCACGGATTGGCCGAGCTTCATCGCCGGCGCAAACAGCGGCGAGGTGATGCCCTCCTTGAGCGCCCAGCGCTTCAGCCGCTCGGCCGTGGGGCGCGGCACTTTTTCATCGACCACCTGGCGACCGATGTCGAGCAGGTGTCCGTATTGCACACCGCTCGGGCAGGTGCTCTCGCAGTTGCGGCAGCTGAGGCAGCGGTCCAGATGCTCCTGCGTGGAGCGGGTCGGCGTCTTGCCTTCCAGCACCTGCTTGATGAGGTAGATGCGGCCTCGCGGACCGTCCAGCTCATCGCCCAGAATCTGGTAGGTGGGACAGGTGGCGGTGCAAAAACCGCAGTGCACACATTTGCGCAGAATGGCTTCCGCCTCCTGCCCTTGCGAGGTGCCTTGATATTCGGGGGCGAGCTGGGTTTGCATGGTGTTCTTCGTGGGTCTTGAGCGCGGCTTTTTTGTTTTGCTTTTGTGGGCTTTTCAAGCGCCCGCGCCCATGCGATTCGGTTGAAAGACTCCGGCCGGGTCGAACGCCTGCTTCAAGCGCTTGGCCACTGCGGCCAGGGCGGCATCGCTGGCTTTGGGCTCGATATCGAACGTGACACCCGCCAGCGGCGCAGCAAACATCTGGGCATGACCGCCCGCCGCCTGCGCAACCGCCTGCAAGGCCGGGCCACATTCCACCGGTGCCTGCACCCAGCGCAACGCACCTTGCCATTCGATCAGCGGCGCAGCAACGCCTTGTGGGAGTGCGAGCACAGGCGCGGTTTGCGGCACCGACAGCCGCCACAAAGCCAACTCCTGATTTTTCGGTTGCTGTGCACGATCGGCAAACCACGGCAGCGTGTGATCACGGCAGGCCTCCCAGTCGCCCGCGGTTTGCGCGGCATCCTGCAGTTCGCCGCCCATGCTGCCGCGTGCAGCCTCCACGGCGGCTTTCGCCCCCCGCAGGCGCACGTAGAGCTGGCCCTTGCCACCTTCGGCATCATCATCAGCATCGTGCACCCAGCAACTGGCATTCAACGGCAACGGCTGACCGCCCCAGGCATGCAGACGCTGCAAGGCGTCGCGCTGATCGAGATCGAACCGCAAGGTCGCCTCGGCCGGCGCGATGGGCAGCACCTTGAGACTCACCTCGGTGATCACCCCGAGCGTGCCCCACGACCCCGCCATGAGACGCGACAGGTCATACCCGGCCACGTTCTTCATCACCTGACCACCAAAGCGCAGCAATTCGCCCTTGCCATTGATGATCTCGATGCCCAGCACATAGTCACGCACCGCACCCACACTGGCCCGCGCCGGTCCGGACAACCCGGAAGCCACCATGCCGCCGACGGTGCCACCCACGCCGAAGCGCGGCGGCTCGAACGGCAGACATTGGCCGTTCTGCGCCAAGAGTGCCTCCAACTCGGCCAGGGGCGTGCCGGCGCGCACCGTCACCACCAACTCGCTGGGCTCGTAATCCACGACGCCCGCAAGCGCACGCAGATCCAGCCGCTCGGCCTTGCTGAGCGCCGCCGAGGGCCCACCCACAAAGTCCTTGGTGCCACCGCCACAAACGCGCAAAGCGCGGCCAAGCTGCGCGCTATTGCGCACAATTTCAATGATTTGGGAAAGCGCTGCTGAATCCATGCCCGGATGGTAGCGCCCATGCTCGGCTATGGGCCATCCGGGTTTGTGATTTTTTTGAACGGGTCGTGTGAGCGAATTGGTGGGACGCCGTGGCGACCGGTCTGCGTCACGGCGGAGTGCATGTGGATGGGTTGGAGCGATAGATAACCCACTACCCAGCGCTTGATTTAGGATCCACTCACCCGGAACCCGACTGCTGACCATGTCGAAGAAACGTTGCTGCCCATCAATAATAGGTAAGCCATGAATACCATCATATTGATTGTGAATGATGACACCCCTTGGACACCTAGATATTGGACTCAAGAGCAAGGCGGGAAGATAAATACATCGAATCCATTTATTCTCAGCAGAGGAGACCAGTGGATTTCGATCTCAAAGGACCCTTCCATACTTGACGATTACAGCGCCAGCGAAATCAGTGCAATTATGAAATTCATTGATTCCCCAAGGTTCTATGTCATTGAATGGAATGCCGGGCAGCTCGTGGATGAATTCTTGAACGCCATTCCCAGCGATTTAGCTGCACTCATAGATAACGATCACGGATTAATTGCTCAGGTTAACCAGTTATCCGGGAAACCCATTTCCACTTGGAGCAACCGCACCACTGAGATTTAATGTCGCGGGTGCCGGGTGAACACAGGCCAATGTCGCTTTCATGCGCTGAGAGGCTTCCCACAAATCGAATGCCGCTTGCTGAGCAAGCCACACGCGAGCAGAGCCACCTCGCTCAACACCAAGCCAAGCCTCGATACGAAGTGCCAGTTCCGGCGAAATAGCCGCGTGACCGTGGAGAACACGTGAGAGCGTAACGCGAGCGATACCCAGTTGCGCTGCAGCCGTAGTTACCGAAAGATCGAGGGCAGGAAGAACGTCCTCGCGCAGCGTCTCTCCGGGGCGGGGAGGGTTGAACATTTCAGGCATAAGAAAGCTCCCAATGGCGAGCAACACCATCCGCACCTACCTCAAACTCCAACTCCGCC
>CALMCS010000062.1 GCA_937862875.1 uncultured Comamonadaceae bacterium | reverse complement strand
AAGGCCAGGTCACCGGCGTCAAGAGCAAGGCCATGACCAGCCCCTGCGGCAAGATTCGCATTCCGATCAATGAAGAAGGCAAGGAAAAACCGGGCCAGATTCAAGAATATCTGGACATGTACAAGGGCGAAGGCATTCAGCACATCGCCATGGGTTCGGACAACCTGTACGAGACCGTCGACCAACTGCGCACCAACGGCGTTCGACTGCTCGACACCATCGACACCTACTACGAGCTGGTCGAAAAGCGCATTCCCGGCCACGGCGAAAGCGTGGAAGAGTTGCAAAAGCGCAAGATCTTGATCGACGGCAAGAAGGACGCGATCTTGTTACAAATCTTCAGCGAGAACCAACTCGGCCCGATCTTCTTCGAGTTCATTCAGCGCAAGGGCGACGATGGTTTCGGCAACGGCAACTTCAAGGCCTTGTTCGAGAGCATCGAACTCGACCAGATGCGACGCGGTGTTCTCTGATTTCACAATGTGAAGATCAGAGTTAACAATGCTGCAATGCAATGAATTGTAAATATACTGGGCAAATATTTACTATTTAGAGGACTCCACAGTGCGTCGCGCTTCTTGTCTGCTCAGTATCTTGCTTGCTTGCCTCCCCATGGGAGCCCTGGCCCAAAACGCTTCGGCTCCCATGACGCTGATCGTCCCCTATCCTGCTGGAGGCCCGCTCGACACCTCGGCGCGCCTGATCGCCGAGGGCGCAAGCGCTGACCTCGGCAAGATCACCGTGGAGAACAAACCCGGCGCGGGGGGCGGCACCGGCGCCGACATGGTCGCCAAGGCACCCAAGACCGCCAATATGGTGGTCATGGGTGCGGTGGCCACCCATGCGGTCAACCCGTGGCTGTACAAGAATTTTCCCTACGACGCGCTCAAGGACTTCAAGCCGATCGTGCTCGTCGCCCGCACGCCCAACGTGCTGGTGATGAACGCGGCGCAGGCCAAGGAACTGAACATCGGCACCACAACCGAGCTGGTGAAGTACCTCAAGACCCATCCCGACCAACTCAAGTACGGCTCGGGCGGCAACGGCAGCATTGGTCACATTGCGGCGGAGATGTTCAAGTCGCTGACCAACACGCGCATGGCGCATCAGCCGTTCCAGGGCTCGACCCCGGCGCTCAAGGCGCTGCAGGCACGAGAAGTGGCGCTGGTGTTCGACAACCTGGCCTCGTCGCTCGCGCTGATTCGCTCGGGCGAACTCAAGGCGCTGGGCGTGACCTCGCTCGGCCCGGATGAGTCGCTGCCCAACGTGCCCACCATCAACGAAGAAGTTCAAGGCTTCAACGTGGTGACCTGGTTTGGACTGTTTGCACCGGCGTCGCTGCCGGATGCGGACGCCCGTCGCTACGCCGATGCCTTCGAGGGCTCGATGCAGAGCGCCAAGGGCAAGGCGGGTCTCAAGAAGATGGGCATTGCGCCCGAGGAACTGCGCCTCGAGAGTTTTCAGCGGTTCGTGGAATCCGAGAACCACAAGTACGGCTTTCTGATCAGGGCCGCGAAAATCAAAATTCAATAGGCCGCCAACCACAGGGGCTGACCGGCCCAGGATTGTCGCGGCACACAAGGAGCCAAGCACCATGGGACAAGCACCTGTCGTCTACGGACAATCCAGCCGGCCACCACGCGGCGACTACAGCCGCGCGCAGGACGATTTCACCTGCGCGCAGAATTTCGCGGCCTACACCGAGGCCGATCACGAGACCTACCACCGGCTCTACGAGCGCCAGTCGGCCTTGTTGCCGGGTCTCGCGAGCCAAGCGTTCATCGACGTGCTGCCCCGCCTGGGTGCGAAGGAGCGCATTCCGCGCTTCGACGACATCAACGAGCACCTGTGGAAGGCCACGCGCTGGGAGTTGGTGGCGGTGCCGGGGCTGATTCCGGAGCGCGCGTTTTTCTCGCTGCTCGCGAATCGAAAATTCCCGGTCACCGACTGGATTCGCAAGCCCGAGGAATTCGACTACATCGTCGAGCCCGATATTTTTCACGACCTCTTCGGCCATGTCCCGCTGCTGTTCAATCCGGTGCTGGCCGACTACGTGCAGCGCTACGGACAAGGTGGTCTCAAAGCCGAAGACCTGGGCGCAGGCGAAATGCTGGCGCGGCTCTACTGGTACACGATCGAGTTCGGCCTGATCCGCGAGGCCCAGGGCTTGCGGGCCTACGGCGCCGGCATCCTGAGCTCGAGCGGCGAGCTGAAATACAGCGTGCAAAGCCCCGAGCCCAAGCGTCTGCCGCTGGAGCTGTCGCGCACCATGCGCACGCGCTACAAGATCGACACCTACCAGCAAACCTATTTTGTGATCGACAACTTCGAGCAGTTGTTCCAGCTCACCGAGCCCGACTTTGGCCCGCTCTACGAGCAGTTGCGATCGCTCCCCGAGTTTGCGGCCAACAGCGAGCCGCTCGTCAGCGCTGCGCCCTGACCAGCAACGCCCGCGCCACGTCCCACAGCTGGGGCGATGTCAGCATCTGCACATGGGCGTAGCCCGCAATCAGATGCGGCTGTGCGCCTGCCAACTGCGAGGTGGATTCGGGAAACACCACGTTGTCGCAATCCGCGAAGGCGCAGTGCCAGCGCACGTTGGAAAACGCGCTGCCGGGCTGCGCTTCGTCGTGCTCCAGAGCCTGCAACCATTCGCTGCGCGGCCGCATCTGCTCGACGTTCGCGCCCAGCACGCAATGGGCCAGTAGCGAGCCGTGGTGCGGACTGCCAATCGTCAACACATCACCGGGGAGATGTGCACGATCACCGGGGTCAGCGGACACGCTGCGCAACCAATCGCGGACCACCAATCCGCCCATGCTGTGCGCCATGACCAGCGGAGCCACGCCGGTCGCGGCATGCATGCGGCGCAGGGCGGCATCGAGCGTCGGCCGGGCGGTTTCAATGCGGTGCAGAAGCAGTGGCAGGCTCACCGCGATGCAGGGAATGTTCTGTGCACGCAATTGTTCGAGCGCCTGGGTCCACACGGCGCGGTTGCACATCCAGCCGTGCACCAGCACTACGCCGCGCTGGCCGTTGGCAGAGTCGGGCACATGATCGGGCGCGGCCCATTCGGCCCACGGCATTTGCCACATGAACTGGCGCGCCGATTCTTTGGTTTCCTGACTCCACGCGTGCAACACCTGTGCCGGGGCGGGACACGCCAGGCCCTTGCCCTTCTTGAACGCCACCATGGTCAGGAACTGCAATCCCAGCCAGAGCTTTCCGGACAACACGCCGATCACCACGCCTATCAGCGCGAGCCACGGCGAGCGCGGCCAGGCCCACAGACACCAGCCGACGGTCAGCGCCAGATTGAAAAATGTCAGACATCGCAACCACCGAGCAAGCATCGATTCATCGCCTTCCGTGAATTCTGGCGATTGTGCGCGGCACGGCGGGCACAATCGAGCATCGTTCCAATAATTATGAGACATGGCGCCCCGCGCCCGCATCCATGAAGCAAGCCACTCCCCCCAACGCGCCGATCACCCTGCCTTCGGACCTCACTGTGCTCGAGCGCGGTTGGCTCTCTGCCAACAATATGCTGTTTCAGGGCCAACACGGCACGGCATTGGTGGATAGTGGCTACAGCTCGCATGCGGACCAAACCGTGGATCTGGTGGCCGCCAGCTTGAACGGCAAGCCGCTCGATCTGCTCATCAACACGCATCTGCACAGCGATCATTGCGGCGGCAACGCTGCGCTGCAGCAGCACTGGCCGGAGCTGATCACTCGCATCCCGCCGGGACAACTCGGCGAAGTGCGCGACTGGAATCCCGTCGCGCTGGGCTACCAGCCCACCGGACAACATTGCCCGCCATTCAAGGCGGACGGGACTCTCATCCCCGGCACCGACGTCGCGTTGGGCGACCGGCTCTGGCAGGTTCACGCAGCGCCGGGCCACGACACCCATGCCGTGATTCTTTTCGAGCCCGAAAATCGCCTCTTGATTTCGGGCGACGCACTCTGGGAAAACGGCTTTGGCGTGGTGTTCCCCGAACTCGACGGCGAAGAGGCCTTTGGCGAGGTGCGCGCCACGCTCGATGTCATCGAGTCGCTTGCACCCCTCATCGTGCTGCCGGGCCACGGCGCGGTGTTTGCCGACGTGCCCGAAGCCATCGCCCGGGCCCGCAAGCGGCTGGCCGGATTCGAGGCCGACCCGGTCAAGCACGCACGGCACGCCGCCAAGGTGCTGATCATCTACAAGCTGCTCGAGTGGCAAAAGAAGCCACTCGCCGAGGTCATGGACTGGCTTGGCGACACCCCGTACTTCTGCCTGATCCAGCGCCGCTTTGCGCCCGACACCCACGTTCTCCAATGGGGCGAGGCGGTGATTCAGGAGCTGGTAAAGAATGGCGCAGCCAAGCTGGATGGCCCATTTTTGATGCCTGCATAGTCAACTCCACCGCTTTCTAGCACTCTAAAAACGTGAAATGAATCGATCCGCGCACTGCGCGTGCGGATCGCTGTCGGCACGGATTTTTTATCTCGATTCAATAGACAACACGGTTTTTCAATATCAAGAAAAACGCATGCGTCGTTGTCTGGCGGCAACGCTTTCAATCGCTGCGATCCAGGGAATTACCGATTTTCTGCAACTTTGAGGAACTTTTTAACAAACGATAGTGATTCGTATTAATAATCCGCCCAAGACAAACAGAGGCCCATTAATGCATAACAATCGTTCCAACGTCAAAAAACCAAGAAGCCTGCGCCTGGCTGACAGCGTCGCTGCAGCCGCCGTATTCCTTCCTTTGAGTGCTTTCGCGCAGACCCCTGCGCCGACAGCGACAGAGACCATGCCTACCGTGACCGTTCGCGAGCAGGCGATCGATCCGAACCCCAACGCCGAAGTCGGTGCGCCCTACAAGGCCAAGACCTCCGCCGATTCGCGCCACACGCGTCCGCTGGCCGAAACGCCGCAGACGATTTCCGTGGTGACCAAATCGGCCATCGACGACTCCGGCTTCACCGATCTCAAGCAAATTCTGAGCGCACAGCCAGGCATCACGCTGGGCACCGGCGAGAACGGCAACTCCTTCGGCGACCGCTACATCATTCGCGGCCAGGAAGCGCGCTCCGACGTGTTCGTCGACGGCCTGCGCGACCCGGGCATGACGACCCGCGAGAGTTTCACGGTCGAGCAGGTGGAAATCACCAAGGGCCCGAACTCCACGTTCGCAGGCCGTGGTTCGGCCGGTGGTGCGGTGAACGTCATCACCAAGCAGGCCACGCTGGACTATGACTTCACCCGCAT
>CALMCS010000061.1 GCA_937862875.1 uncultured Comamonadaceae bacterium | reverse complement strand
CTTGCCCGTGTTGATGGGCCCCAGCGATGTGCAGGCCACGGCGCTGGGCTTGGGGGTCGGTGCGTTGGATACCGTCAAACGCGCCTCCATTTTCGGAACAAGCGCCGTGCACGTGGGGCATTTCGATTCTGCGCAGCAGGTGCCCGAAGATCGTCCCGCGGGCGCGATGCTGCAGGCATCGGTGCGCGAGGGCGGCTACTTCTGCGTCTTCCCGGGACTGAACGGCACCACCATCTTTCAGCACCTGCAAGACGTCGCAGGCATTCCCAAAGACGGCTCCGGCCCTGCGCCGTCGGCGGTTCTGCTGCATCCATTTTTCGAGTCCGGAGGCGAACGCGCACCGATCACCGATCTGAACGCCAAAGGCGCGCTGTTGGGTGTGAATGCGCAGACGACGCACGCCGAAATCGCCTGGGCGGCCCGCGAGTCGCTGGCCTTCAATGCCCGCATGTGCCACGACACGATGGGCGTATTCGGCGGCGTGCTGGCGTTTGGCGGTGGCCTCGCGAACGATGGCGATTTTGGCCATCTGCTGGGCAGCGTCATGGGGCATGACATCTGGCGTCCGGCCTCAGCGCACGCGGGTCTGTTCGGGATTGCCTTGATTGCGGCGTCGACCCTGAGCGGTCAACCCATTGGGGTCACGGCGCAGCGATGGTTTGCCGATGCAGGTCAGCAGATAGCTGCGCCGAGTGATCCGTTCGCGGAGTATGTGCAGCGCAAATATGGGCTGTACAGAGATACGGTGGCGTTGATGTCACCGGTTTGGAAAGAGATGCAGCAACTGCAGGCGTTGGCGGCGCAGCTGTCGCCAAAGGCCTAGCCCGTACGAATAGAGGTACGGCCGGGCACTCAGCCCGTCAGTGCTTCGCCTCGGAATTCCTCGGCAAAGTCCGCGTTGAATGAGGACAGCAATGCGGCGGTGATGGAGTGCCGATGGTGGGTCTTGCGGGCGATGAGCGAGATCGGGCGCGAGAAATCCGGGATGCGAACGACGCGCAACTGCGGGTTGCGATGCCAGGTGGCGCCCGAGATCAACGGCACCACCGACACGCCAAAGCCTTGCTCGACCACCCCTGCGATGGCGCTGAGCGAGTTCAGCTCCATGGCTGGGCGCGAGAGCACGCCACTCTTGACGCGGTATTCCTCGATCATCTGACCGGTCCATGAACTGGGCTCGAAGGCGATGTAGGGGATGTCGGATTTCAGCATGGACATCACCCCGTCGAAGGGCGTATCTGCGGAGGTGATCAACGCGAACGGCTCGCTGTACAGG
>CALMCS010000060.1 GCA_937862875.1 uncultured Comamonadaceae bacterium | reverse complement strand
GGCAAGTTTTGGGGATGCGCTGGCGGGGCGGGTGCCGGAGTTGGCGGTGGGTTGATGACCCCCGCCAAGTCTTTTTCCCGCTAACTACTCAGGCGCAATCCCCACGGACCGCGCAATCGCCGCCCACTTGCTCACTTCGGTGCGCATGTAGGCCTCGAAGCTTTCCGGCGTGGATTGCTGCAGCTGCACGCCGATGGCCGCAAACTGCTTGTTCAATTGCGGATCGGCAGCGGCCGCGTTGACCGCCGCATTCAGCTTCTGGACGATCGGTTGGGGCGTCCCTGCAGGCAACAACACGCATTGCCAGGTGGCCATGGCGTAGTCGGGCAGTCCCGATTCGGCGACGGTCGGCAGATCGGGCAGCAGCGGCGAGCGCTCGGGGCCCGAGATGGCGATGGCGCGTACCCGGCCTTCCTTGATGTACGGGTACGACGAGCTCAGCGCGTCGAGCATGAACTGGATGTTGCCCGCCAGCAGATCGGTCATCGCAGGGGCCGTTCCCTTGTACGGGACATGCACCGCCTTGGCCTGCAGCATTTGCAGCAGCACTTCCACGCCCAGATGGGTGATGTTGCCTTTGCCGCCCGACCCAAAGCTCATCCGATCGGGATGGGCCTTGAGGTACTGGACGAACTCCTTGAAATTGCGCACCGGCAGGTCGTTGTTGACCACGATGACGGTGGTGATCTTGGCCGGCATGGCGACCGGCGCGAAGCTGGTCAGGGGATCGAAGTTGAGCTTCTTGTATAGCTGCGGCACGATGGTGATGCCCGACGTTTGGTAGAGCGCGGTGTAGCCGTCGGGTGCGGCGCGGGCGACGAATTCGGTGCCAATGTTGCCGGATGCGCCCAGCTTGTTTTCCACGATCACCGACTGGCCCAAGGTTTGCCCCATCTTGACGGCCAATGAACGGCCCAGAACGTCCGTGGGGCCGCCCGGTGCGAGCGGCATGATCAGTTTGATGGGCTTGTCTGGCCACTCCGATGAGGCATGCGCGTAGGGACTCACGCCCAGCGTCGCCAGGCCCAGTGCACTCGTCGCTTGCAGAAAATGTCGTCGATTGGTGGTCATTGCTGTCTCCTCTTTGTCGTTGTATTCATGCCCGGCTTTTTTCACCCCGGAAAGGTGGTGATCTGTGCCGCCTGCAGCGCGTCGATTTGCGCGTCGCTGTAGCCAGCCTCTTTGAGAATTTCTCGCCCCTGCTCGCCCGCGCGCGGCGCATGGCGGCTCACGCGGGGCTGCGTTTTCGACCAGGTCGAAGGTACGCCGATCTGGCACAACGTCCCCTCGGTGGGGTGCTCCACGGTTTCCAGAAATCCCACGGCCTTGAGGTGTGGGTCTTCCAGCAGGGAATCGATGCTGTTCATGGCGGTCATCGGAATGTCGGCCTCTTCCAGCAGCGCCTCCCATTCCTGCGTGCTGCGGGTCTTCATGATGTCCGCGAGCATTTCGTAGAGCTCCAGAATGTGTTCCGTGCGCTTGTCGATGGTGCTGAAGCGCGGGTCCTGCTCGACGACCTCGGAACGTCCAATGGCGGTGAAGAACGACTTCCACTGCTTGTCGTTGTAGAGCAGCATGCACAGATAGCCGTCCCGCGTTGCATAGGGGCGGCGGTTGGGATTCAGGATGCGCGCATAGCCGGTCGGCCCCACGGGCGGCTCGAAGGTCTTGCCGCACATGTGATCCGAGAGCGTGAATTGCGCCATGGTCTCGAACATCGGCACCTCCACGGCCTGCCCCTGGCCCGAGCGTTCGCGGTAGTACAGCGCCGACGTCACCGCACCCACCGCCGCCAGCCCCACGATGCGATCGGCCAACGGGCTGGGTGCATAGCGCGGCACGTCGCTGCCTGCAGCGACCGACAGCGCCGCGATGCCACTCGCGCCTTGAATCAGATCGTCATAGGCCGGTTTGGCCGCGTACGGACCCGATTGGCCATAGCCCACACAGCCCACGTAGATGATGCGTGGATTGACCGCCTCGACATCCGCGTAGGACAGGCCGAGCCGCGCCATGGCTTGCGGGCGCACGTTGTAGATGAGCACATCGGCATCGCGCACCAGGCGCAGCAACGCCTCGCGCCCTTCGGGTTTTTTCAGGTCCAGAACAATGCTGCGCTTGCTGCGGTTGGCGTGCAGAAAAATAGAGGCCATGCCGGGATGGGCGCGTGGGCCCACACCGCGCACACCGTCGCCGCCGGGGGGCTCCACCTTGATCACGTCGGCACCGTAGTCACCAATGATTTGCGTGGCAAACGGGCCCATGAGCACCGTGGTGAGATCGATCACGCGCACGCCACTGAGTGGGCCCGATGTGTTCGCTTTGTTCTGTTCAGAACCTTGCGTTGAATGTTGCATGACTCGTTTCCTGACTGTCTGACTGTCTGTCTTGGGGTGATGGCCTACGGGCGCTCGACTACGGTTCGCCAGCGCTCCAGATCGATCTGCTCGGCCCAGGCCGCCATGGCATCGATTCCCGATGCGGCCTCGGGTGACGTCGGTTTGCTCGAAGGGGTGGCGCTGAAGCGCGGCGCAGGTGCGGGTTGCATGACACCATCAACCTCCACAAAACTTCCGCGTGCCTTGAGGTGCGGGTGCTGCGGTGCCTCGTCGAAGGAGAGCACCGGTGCAAAGCACACGTCGCTGCCCTCCAGCAGCTCGCACCATTGCGCCTGTGTGCGGGTCTTGAATACCTCGGCAAACGCGGCGCGTGCCTGCGGCCAGCGGGCGACGTCGTTGGCTGCGCCCACACGCTCCGCATCCAGTCCCAGACGCGCCAGCAAATCGGCGTGAAAGCGGGTTTCGATCGGGCCGATGGAGATCCAGCGCGCGTCGCTGCATTCATAGCAGTCGTAGTGCGGTGCACCGGAGTCCAGAATGTTGGTGCCGCGCTCGCCACTCCATTGGCCCGCCGCGGACAATCCGTAGAACGTGGTCGCGAGTGAGGCAGCGCCTTCGACGATGGCGGCGTCCACCACCTGACCCTCACCGCTGGCACGTGAATGCAGCAGCGCGGCAAGCACACCCATCGCGAGAAACATGGCACCGCCACCAAAATCCCCCACCAGCGCCAACGGCGGCGTGGGTGCCTGGCCCGCGCGGCCAATGGCATGCAGTACGCCATTGAGCGAGATGTAGTTGATGTCGTGACCGGCAGCGTGCGCGAGCGGCCCGTCCTGCCCCCAGCCGGTGATGCGGCCATAGACGATGCGCGGATTGCGCGCCAGGCAGACCTTCGGCCCCAGGCCCAAACGCTCCATGACACCGGGGCGAAAACCCTCAAGCAAGATGTCGGAAGATCCGATCAATTCCAGCACGAGTTCGATCGACTGCGGGTCTTTGAGATCGAGCGCAATGGCCGATCGATTGCGCAGCGGTAAGTTGAATTGGAGCGGTCGCTTCACCCCCAGATCGGCCGCTTCGCGCCGCTCGATGCGCAGCACCGTGGCCCCCATGTCGGCCAACTGCATGGCGGCCAACGGACCTGGTCCGATGCCCGCAAACTCCATGACTTTGACTCCGGAAAGTGGTCCCATGTCACGCCTCCATGGCCGGTGCGGCAGTGAGCGACTGCCGCACGAAGGATGAAATATTCTGCTCGCCGCGCACCAAAGCAGCGCCGATGGCGAGTGCACAGGCATGCTCGCTGGCACCGCACATGCGCCACTCGTGCAATCGACTGGTGAAGAGCCCCAGCACATGCTCCTGCGTGATCCCGATCGCCCCATGCACCGCATGTGCGAGTGTGGCCACGCGCAGCGCCGCCTCGCTCGCGGTGAGCTTTCCGGTAGCTGCCAGCAAGGCGTTGGGGACTGGCTGCGCCGTGCTACCGGCCATGCGAGCGGCCATGGAGGCATAGTTCGCCTGCTCCGCCATCACTGCGAGGTCTTGCTGCACCGCCTGAAACTGCCCGATCGCGCGCCCAAACTGTTGTCGGTCGTTGGCGTACTGCACGCTGAGCGCCAGCACACGGTCCATCGTGCCGGACAGGCATGCCGCCTCGATGGCGTTGGTGAAGTCTTCGCAGCGCACATCGGTGCGAGGAATGCGAAAACGCACACTCGATTCATCCTCCCACCGCAGACTCGCCGATGTGTGGGGCCGCCAATGACTGGCCTCTTTGCGGGCCTCGGCAACGGGCAGAAGCAGCCATTCATCACGATGCGCCAGCAGCACGAACGTGGCGAGTTGTGCACCCGCCGTCAGCGCGCAGCCAAGCGTCTCGCCATTCGACTGCGCAAGCGCGATGCACGAGCCATCATCATTCCAATCCGCTGCGCGCAACAGCGATCGTGCAACCATGGTGTCGCCCAGCGGATGCGGCAAGCCGCAGCGCGCGGCAACGGCCATCAATGCACCGGCTTGCGCGAAGGAAAGACCCGCCCCGCCCTTGTCGGCAGAGACCAGCGCATCACCAAAACCCAGTGCGTTCACCTGGCTCCACAACAGCGTGGCATCCCCCGCGCCGCTCTCGATCGCCTGAATGCGCTCGTTGCCGCACAGCTCGTGAAGGGAACGCTCGAAATGTTCAATCAAAGTGTCGTCTGACATGCTGCTGCTCCTTCAACGCAAACCGAGACAACGCGCAACAATCCCGCGCATGATGTGGCGCGAGCCACCTCGAATGGAAAACGACGGACTGACCTGCGTGACATACGCGAGGCAACCTTGCAGCATGGCGCTGTGCCGCCAGTGCGGATGCATCTCCAGCGTGCGGCGGATCATTTCTGGAATGTCCTGCTCGAAAGCCGTGCCCAAGTCTTTCACCACGGCGGCTTCGAGCTGCGGTTGCTCGCCCGCCTCGAGCTTTGCGGCCACGGCGAGCGACATGCTGCGCAGCACGGCGAGCCTTGCGGCGATGCGACCGGCGGTGTCCAGAACGAAAGCATTGGGTTCTACATTCGTCTCGGCGTTCGCGCGCACGCAGCTCAGCCAGACGTCGGCCAACACGATGCTCGAATAGATGCGCTCGGGGCCACTGCGCTCGAAGGCCAGCTCCGACGTGACCTGCTTCCAGCCGTCGCCCTCGTTACCCACCAAGGCGTCTTCGGGCAGTTGCACATCTTCGAACAGCACCTCGTTGAAATGCGTGTCTCCGGCGATATCTTTCAACGGCCGCACGCTCACGCCCGGCAGGCGCATATCGACCAGCATTTGCGACAAGCCCTTGTGGCGATCCTCTGTGGTGCCCGAGGTACGGACCAGCGCGCACATATAGTCCGCGCGGTGTGCATTGGTGGTCCAGATCTTTCGGCCGTTGAGCAACCAGCCGTTGGCATTGCGCGTGGCGCGGGTGCGAACGCTGGCCAGATCGGAGCCCGTATCCGGCTCGCTCATGCCAATGCAGAAGATCAACTCGGCAGCGACAATCTTCGGCAGAAAATAGCGCCGCTGCGCCTCGCTGCCAAAGCGCAGTATGAGTTGCGATGTCTGTCGATCGGCAATCCAGTGCGCCGCCACCGGCGCACCTGCCGAGAGCAGTTCTTCACTGAGAACAAAGCGCGCAAAATTGCTGCGGGCAGCACCGCCATACTCACGCGGCAGCGTGAGCCCAATCCAGCCCTGGGCCGCCAGTGCACGGCTGAATTCCAGATCAAAGCCCATCCACGAACGCGAGCGCGCGTCGGCGGGCAGATGCTTGAGCGCCTCTTGAAGAAAGCGCTGCACCTGCGCGCGCAATGCTTCATCTTCCGCTGGCACGGCAGCGATTGGCAGCGAAGTCAGGTTAGAGTTCATGCTCCGAATTTATGAGTCAGCGGCACTAGCGTCCAATACCAATTGGAGACGTGCCGATATACGGGAGATATAGCTACATGGAACTGCGCCAGCTACGGCAGATGATCATGCTTTCGGAGACCTTGAATTTCCGCCGCGCGGCGGAGCGCCTGCACATGGCGCAGCCGCCGCTGTCCACCTCCATCAAGAAGCTGGAGGACGAGTTGGGCGTGCAGCTTTTCGAGCGTCTGTCCACCGGCCTGAAGCTCACGCCCGCAGGGCAGATGGTGCTCAAGCACGCGCATCACACGGTGTTCAGCGCCGAGCAGATCAAGCGCGCGGCACGCGAGGGCGAATCGGGAGAGCAAGGCATGTTGCGGCTCGGTTTTGTGGGCTCGGCCACGTATTCGCTGATGCCGCAAATCATTCGCGAATATCGCCACCGCTATCCACTCGTGGATACGGTGATCGAAGAATCGACCACCGTCGAGCTGCTACGCCGCGTGGAGAACCACTCCATCGATCTGGCGATCATTCGCTTTCCGGTGCTGGAGCGCACCGACGCGCAACTCACGCTGCTGCGCGCCGAAGGCATGAAGGCTGCCGTCAGCGCAGACTCCCGGTTTGCCTCGCGCGAGTCCGTGTCGATTGCCGATCTAGCCGACGAGCCACTGATCATCTACGCGCGTGACCGCGTGCCGGGCATGCACACCCTCATCATGCAGGCCT
The DNA here is from genome assembly GCA_937862875.1 of uncultured Comamonadaceae bacterium. Taxonomy (GTDB): domain Bacteria; phylum Pseudomonadota; class Gammaproteobacteria; order Burkholderiales; family Burkholderiaceae_C; genus Diaphorobacter_A. The sequence continues at coordinate 5,196 of CALMCS010000060.1, read as the reverse complement.
ACGCGGAAGCGGGCCGCCACCCACGCATCGCGCAGGAAGCGGTGCAGGTGCTGCAATGCTTGGGTCTGGTGGAAAGCGGCCTGGGCATTGCGTTTGTGCCCGATACATCGGCCCGCTACGCAGGTGACGGCGTGCGCCTGATCCCCGTGGAGCCGCAACCCGCGGCCTTCCATTTGGGACTGGGGTTGGCCAGCATGCCGGACCAACTGACGCCGACCGCGCGCAACTTCATCGCAACCGCCCACGCCATGCTGGCGATGAGCGAGAAGCCATAGAACCACGCAGACCAACGATCAGCGCGGCGCTCACTCCACAGGAATATGCGCCAACTTCACGATGCGCTTGGTCTTGTCGATTTCAGAGATCTGAAACTCCGCGAACTGCTGCGCTGATCCGATGAACTGCGTACCACCGGTCTTGTGGATGAACGCGGTGCCGTCGGGTCCACTCACGATGTTGCGCACCAGATCCCCGACCCGCTGCACGATCTCCTTGGGGACCTTGGCCGGGAAGAACACGCCCGTCCAGGCAGAGGCCTCAAAGCCCTTGTACCCCTGCTCCGCCGCCGTCGGCACGTCGGGCAGATCGCGCAGACGCTGTGCATCGGCGACTCCCAGAGCGCGCAGCCGACCGCCTTGGACCAGCGCGAGTATCGAGCTGATTTCGGCAATCGAGTAGTCGCACACGCCACTCACCAGATCGGTGATGGCTGGGCCGGTGCCCTTGTAGTTCACCGCCGTTCCCTTGACGCCGTTCATGTCGTGGAACTGCTCCATGGCGATCTGATAACTGGGCGTACCACTCGCAAAATTCAGCTTGCCCGGCGCTGCCTTGAGCGCGGCCACCAGATCGGGCAAGGTCTTGTAGGGCGAGTTGGTGGGCACCACGATCACCATGGGAAACCGCGCAAACGAGGCGACGGGCGTGAAGTCTTTCACCGGGTCATACGGCAGTTGCTTGAACACCGCCGCATTGGTGACCATGGGCGTATTGCTGGCCACAAACATGGTGTAGCCATCGGGTGCGGCCTCGGCGACCGCCTTGGCAGCAATGAAGCTGTTGGCTCCCGGCTTGTTTTCCACAATGAACGACTGACCCAGTTGCTGCGACAACTGCTGCGCCAGGAATCGCGCCGTAGTGTCCGCACCGCTGCCCGGTGGCAGCGAGACGATGATCTTCACGGGCTTTTCGGGATAGGGCGCGGCGTGTGCAACCTGCGCCACAAGCGGCAGCAAAGCCGTCGCGGCCAAGCTCGCGCAGGTCTGGATCAAAAGGCGGCGTTTCATGGGATGTCTCCTTGTTATACGGGCGATGAATCTAGGGGAGGGTCAAGCGGATTTCTTGCGTTGCAAGAATCCTGCAAGCGCCTGCTCGTGTTCGGCGGTACGGTGCGCCAGCGCCTGAAAGCCGGCCGACATTTCCAGCAAGGTATCGAGCCGCGTGTGCTGGCCTTCCACCAGAAGGCGCTTGGTCATTCGCAGCGCATGCGCGGGGTTGGCTGCGATGCGCCGCGCCAGTCCCAGCGCCGCAGGCATCAGTTCATCGGGTTTCACGACGCGCGACACCAGCCCCCATTCACGCGCCTGCCAGGCATCGATCGACTCGCCGGTGAATGCCATCTCACACGCATTGGACATGCCCACCGCGCGCGGCAACAACCACGCACCGCCGTCACCGGCAATCAGCCCGAGTTTGACAAAGGCCTCGCAGAACACCGCCGTTTCGCTGGCGATCCGCATATCGCACATGGTCGCCAGATCGTTGCCCGCACCAATCGCCGGCCCGTTGACGGCCGCAATGGTGGGCACCTCCAGGTTGCACCATGCCAGCGGAAGGCGCTGGATGCCGTCGCGATAGGCCATGCGGCTCAGGGGGGCCTCTCCGAGACCCGCCCCCAGATCATCACGAATGGTCTTGAGATTGCCACCCGACGAGAACGCCACGCCCTCTCCCGTCAGCACCACCACGCGAATGCTCAAATCGGCGTTGACCTGGGCGCAGCAGTCCACAAACTCCTGCACCACGCCCTCATCGGACAACGCATTGCGCGTCTCGGGCCGGTTCATCGTCACCACCAGGATGCCGTCTTCCACGCGCTCTAGTCGAAGGAATTTCTGTTTCATGAGCGCATGCTAGTGAAGACACCCGCGCTCGAAAATTACTTTCTTTGTGTTGCCCCATATGTGGAAAGTATCAAGGTGCGGGTTTACCTGAGGGCATTGAACGCTTCAACGCTCAAACGCTGAAACGCAAATCGGGGCTGTGTTCAACACACAGCCCCGATTCACTTTCTGTCCAAAAACTCGCTTTTCGGCGCGCGCAGCGTCGAAAATTTTTTTACTTCTTCGGCTCCTGCGTCTTCGACGCCAGCAAATGCGGCGGTGGCGGCACCACGAAGCGCTCCAGACGGTATTGGTCGAAGCTCTCCAGATTGCGCTCCCACACTTCGGCCTGGTGCTTGCCGTCTTGCGGGATTTGCGTCATGTCGCAGTACACCTCGACGTTGTTGCCGTCCGGGTCCTTGAACACCAGAAAGAAGTTGTCGCCGGGGCCGTGGCGGCCGATGCCGCGTACGATTTCCACGCCGTGCTCCTGCAGCACCTTCACCGAGCGTTCCATCTCTTCCACGCTGTCAATCAGGTAGGAGAAATGTTCCAGCCCCGGGCGTGAATAGCGCGGCAGGTCGTTGTAGTCCGGGGAGTCCTGGTCGGGCAACTGCGCCAGCGCCAGGTCGTGGTGGTCTGTGCCTGCGCGCAGGAACACCATGTTCTCGCCGATCCAGTCCGACACCTCGAGGCCCACCACTTCGGTGTAGAACTTGGCGGATTTTTGAATGTCGCGCACCATCAGCACCATGTGGCCGAGGCGACGGGGCTTGAGTTTGTTCATTGCGTTGTCTCCTTGTCTGTCCAGCTCGATCTATGTTTGTCGATGAGCTTCAGGACTGTGCAGCCACCACGTTGTTCTCGATGGAACCGATGCCTTCAATCGATGCGACCATCACGTCGCCCGGTTTCAGGAAGATGCCCTTGCCCATGCCCACGCCGGTGGGCGTTCCAGTGGCGATCATGTCGCCTGGCTTGAGCGTGAGGATGCTCGACAGGTATTCGATCTGCTCGGCGATGTTGAAGATCATGCCTTCGGTGGTCGCGTCCTGCATGCTCTCGCCGTTCACCGTGAGTTGCATGCGCAGCTTCATCGGGTCGCCCAGACAGTCGCGCGGCACAAACCAGGGGCCCATGGGCGCGAAGGTGTCGAAGCTCTTGCCGCGGAACCAGTCGTGTGAGAACGGGTAGTCGCTGCGGCGCGTGAGGTCGCGTGCGCTCACGTCGTTGATCACGGTGTAGCCGGCGATGTGCTCGTAGGCGTTGGCGGCGCTGATGTTGCGACCGCCCTTGCCGATCACCACGGCGAGTTCGACTTCCCAGTCGAGCTTCATCGTGTTCGATGGCATCACCACGGCGGTCTTGGTGGCCGTGATGCTGGTGTCTGCCTTGATGAAGATGTACGGCGAGCTTTCGCTGCGCGCCGCGAGCTTGGTGCCCATTTCTGCGGCGTGCTCGTAGAAGTTCGAGGCCGTGGCGAAGATGCGTGTGGGCGCGTAGGGCGTGCCCAGTGCACCGGTTTGCACCGGCAGGGTCAGCTGACCGCTGCGGATGGCTTCGCCGGCGGTCTCGAGCGCCTTGATGGCGTCGGCCGACAGTTCCCATTTCGCGAGCAGAGCCCCCAGATCCTGCGGCAGCGCGGCTGCGGCCTGAGGTGCTGCGGCGCTGACTGCGGCCTGTGCGTCATAGACCTGACCATCCACGACCAAACCCAAACGCTGTGAGGGTGCTGCGCCATTGGCGTTGTCCGCGTAGGCGGCGATTCCAAACCATTTCATTGTCTCGTTCCTTACTGTCTTGTCTGTCCAGGGGATGCGCGTGGGTCGCGCATCGTTTGTCAAATGTTCAAACGGCTTGCAGGGTGCGTGCGCGATGGCGACGCTCCTGCATCAATCCGAGTGAATGCCCGAGTTCTTCAGCGTCTTGCCCCACATGGCGACTTCGCGCTGGATCTGCTCGCCGAAAGCGGCGCGCGTGACGAACATGGGCACCACGCCCATGTCCTCGAGTTTCTTGATCAATGCGGGATCGTCCTTCATCTTGGCCACTTCGTTGGCCACGCGGTCCAGCACCTCGGGCGGCGTGCCGGCGCGTGCGACCAGGCCATTCCAGGTGCTGACCTCGTAGCCGGGGTAGGTCTCGGCAATGGTCGGCACGTTGGGCAGCTCTTTCAGGCGCGTGGGGCTCGAAACCGCAATCATGCGCAGCTTGCCGCTGTTCATCTGCGGAATGACTTCCGAAGGGCTCGCGGAATACAGGTCGATCTGGCCGCCGATCATGTCCGTCACGGCCGCCGAGCCGCCCTTGTAGGGGACATGCACCATCTCGACCTCTGCGCGCTTGGTGAACATATAGGCCGACAGATGGGTGAGCGTGCCCTGGCCGCCGCTGCCATAGGTGAGCTTGCCGTTCTCGCGCTTGGCGTAGGCCGTCAGCTCGGCCAGGTTCTTGACCGGCAGGGTGGCGCGGGTGGTCAGGACAAACGAATTCGCGCCCACGTTGACCACCGGAGCGAAGTCCTTCACGCCGTCGAAATTGAAATTCGCGTTGATGAACGGTGCGGTGACGATCTGCGTGGCCGTGGCCATGAGGAACATGTAGCCATCGGCGGGCGCGGCCAGCACTTGTTTGGAGGCGATCAGGCCCGCGGCGCCCGGCTTGTTGTCGACCACCACCGAGACACCCAGCGCCTTGGTGAGATGCGTCGCCGTGAGGCGCGCCATCACGTCGGTATTGCCGCCGGCACCAAAGGGCACCACGATGGAGATGGGTTTGCTGGGCCAGTTGCCCTGGGCGCTGACCGCGGTGGCGGCACACAGGGTGAGGGCTGCGACAGCAAGTGCTCGGTACATTTGTCTTCCTTTATTTTGATCTGGTATACCAAGAATACATAAAGAAATACAAATTATCAATAGGACATGCGATCTGTAGTGGCATTCCGCGCATGCCGACGGGTCGAGCGGCGCTGTGTCAGGGCCCGGCTCGACATTGGAAATCTCGCGGTGCGTGTCGGCGAAATCCCGTCAGGACATGGCGTGACAGGGCGACAGAGGTCAGCGGAAGGCGTGCACCGGTGGGTGAGCCATCGCGC